>JACVCQ010000412.1 GCA_016741945.1 Chitinophagaceae bacterium | reverse complement strand
ATTGGTGCGGGTAGATATGCCTACTAAATATGGACAATGTAAACTGGTAGCATTCAAGGAAAAAATGACAGGTGCAGAACATCTTGCTTTGGTCAAAGGTGAGTGGCAATCAGAAGAAGCGGTTCTGACGCGTGTACACAGCAGTTGTTTTACAGGAGACATACTCGGTAGCTTTCGCTGTGATTGTGGAGAACAACTACAAAAAGCTATGCAGATGGTAGATGCAGAAGGAAAAGGGGTGATTCTTTATATGAATCAGGAGGGCAGAGGTATTGGCCTTATCAATAAACTCAAAGCATATAAGTTACAAGAGGAAGGGATGGATACTGTTGAAGCCAACTTACACCTGGGTTTTGGAATGGATGAGAGAGATTATGGAGTAGGTGCTCAGATACTTCGTTCATTAGGTATTACTAAACTCAAACTCATGAGTAATAACCCCAGAAAAAGAGCCGGTTTAAAAGGATATGGTCTCGAAATTGTAGACATCGTTCCAATTGAAATAGCTCCCAATCCGCACAATGAAAAATACCTCAAGACTAAAAGAGATAAATTGGGGCATGAGATCTTGGAAGATCTTTGATTTTTTGATCTTTGATTTAATGAAATGAATTATTCCAAATCAAGAAATCAAAGATCAAAAATTAAAGATACTATCTTCTTCCCTGCTGATACTCCTGTTCTTCCTTCTCGTGCTCTTTATCGTACGCTTTAATGATGGCTTTTACCAGTCTGTGACGTACCACATCTTCTTCGTTCAATTCAATGTGTGCAATTCCATCAATCTGCTTTAAAATACGCGTTGCTTTATCTAAACCACTTCTCATATTTCTAGGAAGATCAACTTGAGTTGGATCACCAGTGATGATGGCTTTTGCATTTGCACCAATACGTGTCAGAAACATTTTTAACTGCAGGTCATTGGTATTTTGTGCTTCATCCAAAATAATAAATGCATTGTCCAAAGTACGTCCACGCATATAGGCCAGAGGTGCAATTTCAATAGTACGGGTACTCATGTAATAACCTAGCTTATCAGCAGGGATCATATCATCCAACGCATCATACAATGGGCGTAAGTAAGGGTCAATCTTCTCTTTGAGGTCACCCGGCAAGAAACCCAAACTTTCACCGGCTTCAACAGCAGGTCGGGTAAGGATGATTTTTTTTACCAATTTATTTTTCAAAGCTCGAACAGCCAAGGCTACAGCAGTATAGGTTTTACCGGTACCGGCAGGTCCAATGGCAAAAACAATATCGTTTTTATCAGCGGCCTGTACCATTTTTTTCTGATTCTGTGTTCTGGCTCTTACCGTTTTACCGTTAGGACCAAACACCAGTATATCATTGGGATTCCTGTCTACAAAATTGTCTACCGTCTCTGCATCATCGCCACCCAGGATCTGTTCAAAATAATTTTCACTGAGATGACCATTTCTTTCCAGATACTGAATAATAAGATCAATTTTTTCTTTTGCTGATTCGATCTGTTCCGGAGCCCCGCTTAGCTTAATTTGTGTCCCGCGGGAGAGGTTCTTTAACAATGGGAATTTCTTTTTCAGCAAATCTAACTTACCGTTGTTGACGCCAAAGAATTCAATGGGGTTAACGGTTTCGAGGTTAATGATTGTTTCTGTCAATCTTTTACTGTTTTAGGTTCACGGATCTTTTTGTACTTAACCAAACCATCCTCATCAAATTTAATTTTTTAAGCAGGACAATTCCTAATATATATTATACACAGATGTGGATAGGTTGGTTGACTAAAGTTCGTGAATTGCTGTATGTAGGTGTGTGAAGATTGGGTTAAGGATTGGTGATATAGTCGACAGATGTTAGTTGACAGTTCACAGAAGAGTCATTTGTTTCTTACTGTCAACTTTCTTTTACAACGCTTTCAACGCCGCTATCGTTGCAATAGGATCTTCAGCTTTAAAAACAGTATTGCCGGCTACAAGCACATCGGCACCTGCGTCTAAAATGGATTTCGCATTTTGGAGAGTAACACCACCGTCTATCTCAATATGTGTATGCAAATTTCTCTCTTCTATCATTTGCTTCAATTGACGAATTTTAACCAGCGTATGTGGAATGAATTGTTGTCCACCAAAACCCGGATTCACACTCATCAAACAAACCAGATCAATATCATGCAAAATATCTGCTAACAACTGAACCGGTGTATGCGGATTCAATGCCACACCTGTTCTCATACCTAGTGATTTGATCTGTTGCAAATTTCTGTGTAAATGTGTACATGCTTCATAATGCACCGTCAATATATCAGCACCTGCTTTCTTAAATGCTTCCGCATATTTTGCCGGTTCAACGATCATGAGATGAACATCACATATTTTGTTTGTTGCTTTTCTGATATGTTCAATAACAGGTAATCCAAAACTAATATTCGGAACAAAAGAACCATCCATCACATCCAAATGAAACCAATCTGCCTCACTTTCATTCAACAGCTCACAATCTTTCTGCAGGTTCAAAAAATTAGCACTCAATAAAGAAGGGGCAATAATGGGCATACGATTGATTTATGGCGCGAAATTGAGACTTTATCTTCTAAATAGAAGTATTTTATACACATATTTATTAACCCGCCCCTAATCGCTGCAAAGCATCTTTGGCTTCATTGATTGAAGGGTCTAGTACCAATGACCGCTGGTACTCTTTGATGGCATTTTCCCGGTCGCCATTTCGTTCATATATTTTACCTAACCAATAAAAAGCATCGGCATAGGT
>JACVCQ010000411.1 GCA_016741945.1 Chitinophagaceae bacterium | reverse complement strand
ATATTACTACGAAGCCGGATGGAAGTTATGTCACTGCCGAAGAAGAAAAGCAGTTGAATATTTTTCAGATGGATTATGCTACTGTTCGTAAGTATGATGTTGGGTTGAAACCTTTCTCCCGTTTTCCCCGGCAACAAAAAATAGCCGCATATAAGCCGTTATTATCAGATATGATCGATTCTGTATGGGCTTATTGTACAAAAACGGGTAAATCAATGCCCGCCTTCAATATCGAAACTAAATCACAGTCTACAACAGATGGAACTTATCATCCTGCCCCATCAGTATTTGTTGACCTCATCATGGAAGTCATCAACCGTAAACAAATACAAGAAAGAACCACCATTCAGTCTTTCGATATTCGTACACTCCAATACCTGCATCAAAAATATCCATCCATTCAAACAGCATTATTGATTGAAGGAAATCATCCTCAAACATTTGCCATTCAATTAAAAATTCTGGGTTTTGTACCTACCATTTATAGCCCCTACTTCACACTGGTAACACCATTGTTGGTAAAACAATGCAAAGATTTAGGTATTAAGTTGATTCCATGGACCGTTAATGATCAGACTAAGATTCAGGAATTACGTAAGCTAGGTGTTGATGGTATCATTACAGATTACCCTGATCTGTTTTAAATCCAAGTTGGCATCATAAATTTTATATCGGTAATACATCAACAGTATATACACTGGTAATTTTTTTTGCTATTCAATCCTTTTTTATACAGTGCCCGTATATCATGTATCACTAAATCAATGATATAAATAAAACCAGTATGAAAAAGTTTCTTGTTATGATTTGCACAGCCTTGAGTGTACAATTCACTATGGCTCAGGAAAAAACAGTAGAAGTAGGCGGAGCGCCTATGTATCCTTCGAAAAACATTGTTGAAAATGCTGTGAATTCAAAGGATCATACCACACTTGTTGCAGCCGTTAAAGCAGCAGGTCTGGTAGAGACATTACAAAGTGCTGGTCCATTCACGGTATTTGCTCCAACCAATACTGCTTTTAGTAAGCTACCTGCAGGAACAGTAGAAACTTTGGTGAAGCCGGAGAATAAGGCAACATTGACGAGTATATTGACTTATCATGTCGTAGCAGGTAAATATGATGCTGAAGCCATCGCCAAACTCATTAAAGAGGGAAATGGTACAGCAGTGTTAAAAACGGTTTCAGGTGGTTCATTAAAAGCCTCTATGAAAGGTAAAAAATTGATATTAACAGATGAGAAGGGAGGTGTTTCTGTAGTAACAATTAGCAATGTATACCAAAGCAATGGAGTAATACATGTAATTGATAGTGTGGTTTTACCCGGATAATTCATTAACATATTCAAAAAAGCCGGCTTTTATGCCGGCTTTTTTGTTCTTGCAAATAGATCTTTTTTACTGCAACTTTGCGTGATATCAGTATTCATGAATAAGATTATTATTACGTTAGACGGTTACTCATCTTGTGGCAAAAGCACTTTAGCCCGACAATTGGCCAAAGAGTTGAATTATGTTTTTATTGATAGCGGTGCTATGTATCGTGCAATAACACTTTATTTTCTCAGAAAGCATATTGATTATGCAGATACCCCTAAAGTAATAGAAGCACTTTCTGAAATCTCATTATCCTTTGAATACAACCCGTTAACAGGTCAAAGTGATATGTACCTGAATGATGAAAATGTAGAATTATTAATTCGTGAAATGGTGGTGAGTGAGCATGTGAGTGAAGTGGCTGCATTAAAAGAAGTACGTGAGTTTGGTGTAGCCCAACAACAATTGATGGGGAAGAAAAAAGGGATTGTGATGGATGGTAGGGATATAGGTACCACCGTTTTTCCGGATGCTGAACTTAAAATATTTGTTACAGCGGATCCTGCTGTAAGAGTGGAAAGAAGATTTAAAGAATTGTTTGAAAAAAATCCTTCTATTACGATTGAGGAAGTGAAGCGTAATTTGGAAATGAGGGATTATATGGATAGCCATAGAGAATTTAGTCCACTTAGACAGGCAACAGATGCTGTGATATTGGATAATAGTGATTTAACCCGCGAAGAGCAATTACAAGTTGCACTTGGTTGGGCAAAAGAAAAAATCGGCGGATAATATTTACAGATTTTAGTATATTGCAAAAAAAAGGGTCCCTCCGTGGAAACGGAACGACCTCTACGATTGCTTGCCATACGAAAACTGTTTTGGGAGTAATATCCCGATATGTTGAACGCTTTTGCGTTAAATACGATTATTTGCTACACTTCGATTGTCTTGCTATATGAAAATCTTCCATTCGAAGATAGTACACCATTTTGGTGGTATAAAGACAAGTTTTCACTTTCTTTTTTATCTTAAAAATGAAATCGACTGGCTGAAATACTTGATTTTATTGGTTTTTTGGTTAAAAATGATATGATGCCCAACCGTTCGCAAGACCCGTTATTTCAATTGATCAAATCGCTTCAAAAAGCGGAAAAAAGGCATTTCAAACTCTATATCAAACGTAATTCGGCCAAAGATGATCTTAAGGTCATACAATTATTTGATGCTTTGGAGAAGCTGTCGGATTTCGATGAGAAAAACCTACTCAAAAAAATACCCGGTATTGAAAAACCGCAATTGGCCAATTTAAAGAATCATTTATATCGAGAACTGCTTTCCAGTTTGAGACTATTGAAAAGTAATGATAGCATTGATATGCAGTTGCATGAGCAGCTTGATTATGCCCGTATTCTGTATACTAAGGGGCTATATCATCAAGGC
>JACVCQ010000410.1 GCA_016741945.1 Chitinophagaceae bacterium | reverse complement strand
CATGCTGTATGGTCCACCGGCGATGAACTGTTTAAAGAAAGGTAAGGTTCTTCCGATACGGGGATCATTACCATAATTATATCCAACACCTGCAAATGCTCGATAAGCCAATTCTGATTGATCGTAACGTGTTACTTGACGATATTCTGTTTCAGTTTTGATATACCTATAAATATTATTTCTCAATCCGGGTAATAACCCAAATAATCCACCTGCTTCTTCAATACCTACTCTGAAGTAGTGACTTCTGTTTCTATTTAATCTACCGGTACTCGTACTGATGAATGACAAACTTTGACTCACAATATTACCTTCATTGAAGGATGCTTGTAAAAATGGGTTTTTTTGAATCAAATCATCAAGTCCGGCTAAGCGGGTGATGCCATACAATTCGACATTGAGGGGTTTGTACAACCATAAATGATCTCCATTTCTTTTTCTAGTTCTCCATTCATAGCCAATACTGGCGGTACAGGAATTGACTTTATAAAAGTTTCTTCTATCAATATAAGATCCATTAAGTGTGAGTAAAGTTTTTTTATTTTCTATTTTTTTAGAACTACCCCAACTTCGAAATGGAGTGAGAATACGAGGGAAAGCATACGTATGACTTGCACTCACTAAAAAAGTCTGAAATATTGGGTTGTTGGTTTGATTCAATAAGTTTAATTCTACCCCCGTTCTCAAAACAGTTTGTTGCTGTATGGCTTGTTTCCATCTATTCTTATTGTTGTAGGTAAGATTCATGGAGATACCAAGTGTGTTGCCGGTAATGACATCACCAGAATTTCGACTGCCTTCCAACTCTGTGGCCACAGATTGCTTGATGGCGGGTACTAAGAATATATGAACATCCAATGAATCATTATTTCTCGGTTCCAGAATGGCGTCGACTTGTTGCCAAGCGCCCAGTTGTCCGAGCGTATTGATGGTTTTAAAGTAATCAGCTTCATTGTATTTATCTCCACGCTTAAAGTAGGTATGGTCTCGCATGGGTCTAAATCGGAATACATTTTGCTTGTATTTCATGATACCTGTACTGAAAGTATCTACGATAAAATCAGTTCTCCTTCTCACACTATCTGGGATATCATAGAGCTTCGTTTCAGGGTAGTAATAAATATTACCAAAGCTGAATTGATGCAAACCTGTTGAATCGGTTAAATTTCTGGTGGTGGTAATATTAATATCCCAACTGGGATTCTCATTTCTCTTCTTTGCAGCATCAGTAATGAGCTGGGCTTGTTTGAAGGGGTCTAGTGTTAGTTGTAGCAGTTCTTTATCCAATGTATCTACCACTGCTCTCAGATCATCTCTACTAAAATTATAATAACCGTTTTGACGAAATAAATTGGTAAGTCTGTCTAGTTCGTCACCAATTACTTGTTTGGTGTAGCGTCCTCCTTTTTTTAGGAGGCTTTTCGAAATTTCAGATTGCACCAATGCGTTCAATGCAGCGTCTTGAAAACTATAAGAAACAGAATCAATGGTGATATTTTTTCCTGTTGATATATCCATGATCACATAAGTACGTAATTGATCTTTTACAGTATCAATAAAAACGGAGTCTTTGAAATTCGGATAGAAATAACCCTGACTATTCAGGTATGCTTTCATAAAATTCATCGATCGATCAAGATTACTACTGTCGAATACCGGGGGTTTATTTAATCGATACCTGACCAAATATCTCTGTGCCAGCCTTACACGTAAACTATCATCCCAATAATTCTCTAGTTCATAAGTTAGCCGTTTTTTCTCATCTTTGGGAAGGTCATTGATAATATTGATCTTGTTACTGTAAACGAATGGTTTATCAGTGGGATAATTTCTTACTGTTGTGCGTTGCTGAACAGAACAGGAATGAAGCAGAATCATGAACAATACAGTCAAGATACCATATTCTAAAACAACTCTTTTTCCGATCAAAAGCATAATCAATGTTAAGCAAGAATGAAGTCAAATATATTCAATCTTTATGCCACAAAAAACAAAGAACGGCTGAGCGGTTATTTATTGTAGAAGGAGTGAAGTTGGTTCAAGAGCTCATTACAGAAGGTTATCCCGTTAAAAACATCTATGCTACAGCCCAGTGGACGATTCCAAAGGGAGATTATCCTGTTTCTATCATTTCAGAGCAGGAATTAGAGAAGATCAGTTCTCTACAGACCCCTAATCAGGTATTGGCGATTGTTCAGCAGCCAGAACTTGCAGATGAACCTCAATGGCATCATAAGCTAACCCTGGTACTGGATGGTATACAAGACCCCGGTAATATGGGTACCATTATTCGTATTGCAGACTGGTTTGGGATTGATCAGATCATTGCCAGTGAGGATACAGTTGAATTGTACAATCCCAAGGTAATTCAGTCAACCATGGGTAGTTTTATACGCGTGAAAGTCTGGTACCGTGATATTGCATCTTTACTTGTTAAAAAAGAGATACCGATATATGGTGCTGTTCTGGATGGACAATCGATGTATGAAATTCAGCCCCCTAATGCCGGTATACTCATGATTGGAAATGAATCAAAAGGTATCCGGGAAGATTTACAATCTCTGATTCATCATCGTATTACTATACCCAAAATCGGGCAAGCAGAATCGTTGAATGCTGCAGTGGCATTGGGGATTTTGTTATCACAATTCAAAAGGCCTCATTAATTACCTGAACTGAATGGCTTTTACCGGATTGACTTTTCGTATCATCAGCGAAGGAATGATCAGTGACGCATAACATACAATAGCGGTTCCCACAC
>JACVCQ010000409.1 GCA_016741945.1 Chitinophagaceae bacterium | reverse complement strand
AAGGAATAATATATCGATTTTGCCGGGGGTTTTATTGAAGCTATTGAAAAAGCATTTGGTTATGTAATGGAGTATCATCCACATTTGAAGATTGAAGTAGAGACAAGATCATTAGAGGATGTAGCATTGGTTTGCACTCAAGCGGAGGGCAAAGTATTTAGGATCATGTTGGATAATTTCAGCCCTGCACAAGTAAAAGATGCGGTTGAGATGATTAATGGTCGTTTTGAAACAGAAGCAAGTGGCGGTATTACTACACAAAACATACAAGCATATGCTGCTACCCATGTAGATTATGTGAGTGTGGGTGGTCTTATTCATCAAGCACAAAGTTTGGACCTGAGTTTGAAAGCGGTTATTACAGCATGAGTTTGTTGGAAAATAAATGGGTTTGACTTATCTTGTTCTCTATCTAATGATGATTTCAGTTGAGTACTCCTTCATTGCCCATGTTGAAAAAAATTCCCCCCGTATTATTCCTTCTTTTATTCAGTGGGTTCATGAAGGCCCAAATACCCAAGGCTGATTCTTTGATTCGTATTTCCGAGAAAATAGCAAAAGATAGCGTTTATGTGAGATTGTTGAATGAGATCGCAGAAGAACTCTCAGATAAAGATGCTGATCAATCTCTCCATTTTGCAACCAAAGCACAAGAACAAGCACTCAAGATCCGAGATACGCATGGATTGGGGAATGCATTGAATAATATTGGATGGGCATACTATCGTAAAGGTGATTACTCAAAAGGATTTGATTATGCATTGCGGGCACTTCGAATCAATGATTCTTTGCAATACCTGCCTCAATTGGCTATTTCCTACCGTAATGTGGGTGCTATCTATAATTCTCAGGCTAAGTATAGAGAGTCGATGGATTATTTTCATAAAGAAATGAGTATCCATACGAAGCTGAATAATTCTTTAGGCGTGGGTAGAAGTCTGAATAATATTGCATTTTCTGCCCATCGAGGAAAGATTAAAGATTCTGCACTCATTTTTGGACATACAGCTCTAGAATACAATTCGAAGTTGGGAGATCAGTACCTGATTGCTTTTAGTTTACGAACTTTAGGTGATGTATATTATGAAGAGGGTTCAATTGACCGTTCTATTGATTATTTCCTGGCTTCCTTAACTGCTGCTCGAGCTGCACAAAGTAATTTCATCATTGAAACTTCTTTATATCGATTAGGAAAAGCATTCCAGCAAAAAAAACAGTGGAAAGAGTCTATTACTTATCTGCAGGAAGCAGTAGCTGTTTCGAAAATACTTGGGGCCAAAGGGGAGCAAGCAACGATCCAGAAACTATTAGCTGTCTCATATGCACAGATCGGTGATTATAAAAAAGCCTTTGAATCACAGGCAATACATATCGCATTGAATGATACCCTTTTTGAGGAAAGAAGTAGAGCCAGATTTGCACAAATGCAGGTAGCTTTTGAAACAGAAAAAAAACAGGCGGAGATTAATCTTTTGAAACAAGCGGACGAAGCACAAAAGGAAAAGATCAGAGATCAGCGTTTGTATACTTTTTTGTTATTAGTGGTGATAGGACTTGTCATGGCACTTTGGCTGGTATCTTGGAGAAGAAATCAATTTAAACAGTTGGCCAATAAGCAGTTGAGATTACAAAAAGCAGCTTTAGAACAAGCTTCTTTTCAAAAAGATAAAATATTTTCCATCCTCTCACATGACCTGAGAATGCCTATTGCATCACTGAGTAGTGTATTACAACTAGTAGATAAACAAAATATATCGGAAGAGGCTTTTGCAAAGATCAAACATGCATTGGGTAAGCAAATTGCATCATTGAATACTACGTTGGATAACCTGTTGTTATGGTCGCGCAACCAAATGGAAGGGGTTACTGATGTTCAAGCATCTGAATGCGCTTTATATGATATTGTAGAAAATAATTGTCACCTCCTTACAAGTGCAGCCAGTCAAAAGAGAATTGTTATACAGAATGAGGTATCTATCATGGCGAAAGCATATGTTGATGTACATCATATTGATATTATTCTTAGAAATTTATTATTGAATGCCCTAAAATTCACAGAAGAGGGAGGGAGTATTACTGTTCAGTCGAGAGAGGAGGAACAGGAAGTAACGCTAGATATTATCGATACGGGTATTGGTATGAGTGAGGAGCAAATCGGAAAATTATTCAAGATCAATACGCACTTTACAACTACTGGTACTAAGAATGAAAAAGGCGCCGGACTGGGCTTATTGTTGTGTAAAGAGTTTGTAGAAGCCAATCATGGAAAATTATCTGTGAAAAGTGAACCTGGTAATGGATCCCAGTTTTCCGTTACTTTGCCAAAATCTAAGTATGTCTAAGAAATTTAAATCAGACAGCAACGGTTTTATCTTCAGTACCGATCCGAACTTTCAATTTCAACCGGAGCGGGAAGAAGAACCGGATACACAGGCCCCTGCACAACAAATACTTCGTATTCTTTTGGATAAAAAGCAAAGAGCCGGTAAATCGGTAACCTTAGTAACAGGGTTTATCGGTAAAACAGACGATCTCGAACAACTAGGAAAACAACTCAAAAATTTTTGTGGAACAGGAGGTTCTGTAAAAGAGGGAGAAGTAATCATTCAAGGAGACCAACGGGAGAAAGTATTACAATGGTTGTTGAAGAATGGGTATGCTAAGAGTAAGAAAATGGGATAAATAATGATGAACGACTACTGTGGGGACAGCTGTGTGCTATGAGCCACGAGCTGCGAGCATAGAATGGTAGTCATTGATGGCTTTTGCCTTTAATATATGATAGGG
>JACVCQ010000408.1 GCA_016741945.1 Chitinophagaceae bacterium | reverse complement strand
CTATGGTACTCTGTGCATAACTCTGTGTAATTCTGTGGTAAAATAAACCATAGAGTTGCACAAAGTTGAACACAGCGTTTCACAGAGTTTTTTATAAATCCGACATCAGACATCAGACATCCGACATCTGCCATTCCCTCTATTTATCCGTAACCTCTACAATTAAAAATTTCAAATAGTTGGTATTCTCCATTCCCCATATGATCGGATGGTCGCTAGCTTGCGCTTGGAATGTAACTTGTCTGATTTTTTTGCGTGCATCTTTTGCGGCCATTTCAATGGTCTGTAAAAACAAATCAGGCTGAACAAGATTGGTACAACTGGAAGTCACCAGAAATCCTCCATTCCGGATCAACTTCATACCTCGTAAATTGATCTCTTTGTATCCTGTGATCGCTTTTTGAATATTTTCTCTGCTCTTTGTAAATGCGGGGGGATCCAACATCACCACATCATATTGTCTGCCATCCTTACCCCATTGTTTCAATACATCAAAAGCATTCAAGGCTTCAAACTTGCAAATGTTTTCCAGTCCATTCAAAGCAGCGTTTTTATTCGCTTGTGCCACTGCATTTTCAGAGATATCCAGACCCAAAACAGATTTGGCTCCATAATAAGCTGCATGAATTTCAAAAGTGCCGGTATAAGTAAAGGCGCCCAATACTTCAGCATCTTTCACAATGTGCTGAATGGCTCTTCTGTTATCTTGTTGATCTAAAAAGTAACCTGTTTTTTGTCCGTTCTCGATGTCCACATGAAACTTCAATCCGTTTTCTTGGATGATGATATTCGTATCGAATGGTGCAGATAAAAACCCTTTTTGTTGTGGTAATCCTTCTAGTTCTCGAACCGGCACATCATTTCTTTCATAAATGCCTTGGGGAGAAAAAATAGACTCTAACGTTTTTACAATAGCGGGCTTCCATATATCCATGCCATAAGCAAGGGTTTGTAAAACAAAATAATCATTGAATTTATCGATGATGAGAGCAGGCATTTGATCTGCTTCACCAAAAATGAGTCGGCAGTTTTCGGTATATCCAATTTTTTGTCTGTAACTCCATGCATTGGCAATGCGGTCATAGAAGAACTGATCATTGATCTCTTCCGGTTTACGGGTCAGCAGTCTGACCATGATCTGCGATTTTGGGTTTACATACCCTCTACCTGCAAATTTCCCATCTGCATAAAATACGTCCACAATATCTCCGGCCTCAACAGGTCCCGCGACCCTATCTACTTCATTCCCAAAGATCCAGGGGTGCCCATTAGCAATACGTTGGGCGATCTTTTTTCTAAGATATACTTTCGTCATGCCGCGAAGATAGTCCATCACCCAGCAAGCCTGTTCTTTGGCAGCTAAAAACCCGTAAAAACGGGCTCGAAGACTGACAGGAAACGCTGATTATCACAGTAAACTGCCAATTTTTCCCGTTTCTTTGCATCGGCAAAATTTTTGACAGGTTTTGTCGCGAAATGTATTCAATAAAATAATTATGGAAGAGCAGGCAACAACACAGACTTCAGTGAACGAAGAGACACAAGCGAATATTGATATCAATGCTGACGAAAATGCAGCAGGAACATCTCATTTGAATGAGCCAGTAGTAGAAGAAAATCAGCTGGAAAAACTCCAGGCTGAGTTACAGGAACAGAAAGATAAATACCTCCGTTTGATGGCTGAGTTCGATAATTTCCGCCGTCGTACCGCAAAAGAGCGTGTTGAGCTGATTCAGACAGCGGGTAAAGATGTGATCGTTTCATTGCTCGATGTATTGGATGATTGTGATCGTGCTGAAAAACAATTACAAACTAATGATGATATCGCAGTACAGAAAGAAGGTATTCAACTTGTTTTCAATAAGCTTCGTTCGAACCTGCAATCAAAAGGGGTTACAGCGATGGAAAGTATTCATGCTGAATTTGATGTAGAAAAGCATGAAGCTATCACCGAAATCCCTGCTCCCAATGATGAGTTGAAAGGAAAAGTATTGGATGAAGTGATGAAAGGTTATTACCTCAATGATAAGATCATACGTTTTGCAAAAGTGGTGGTAGGGAAATAATGTTTGATGTCTGATGTAGGATGTCTGATATAATTCAAATCAGACATCCTACATCAGACATCCTAAATTCAAGAAAGATGGCTAAAAGAGATTTTTACGAAATATTGGGAGTGAGTAAATCAGCTTCAGCGGATGAAATTAAAAAAGCTTATCGCAAGGTAGCTATGCAATACCATCCTGATCGTAACCCGAATGATAAAGAAGCGGAAGAGAAATTCAAAGAAGCTGCAGAAGCCTACGAGGTACTAAGTGATGCGGATAAAAAAGCCAAGTATGATCGCTACGGACATGCGGCTTTTGGTCCGGGCACAGGGGGTGGTACGGGTGGTTATAGCAATATGGATGATATCTTCAGTCAATTCGGAGATATTTTCGGTGACGATATGTTTGGTAGTTTTTTTGGTGGCGGAAGAAGAAGTAATGCTGGAAGCGGAAGAGCACGTGGACAAAGAGGCAGCAACTTACGAATCAAATTGAAATTGAATTTTGAGGAGATTGCAAAAGGAGTTACCAAGAATGTAAAAGTGAAAAAGCATGTTTTGTGTAATACCTGTGGTGGTAATGGTGCAAAAGATAAAAGCAGCGTTCAAAATTGTGGAACTTGTGGAGGTAGTGGTCAGGTAAGAAGGGTCACCAATACTTTCCTCGGACAAATGCAAACCGTCACTACCTGTCCAACCTGTAATGGAGAGGGTTCTACTGTAACTGCTAAATGTGGTGCTTGTAAG
>JACVCQ010000407.1 GCA_016741945.1 Chitinophagaceae bacterium | reverse complement strand
GTCTAGCACTCGGCGGTATCATCGCTTCACTCGCCATCATTGTTCGTAAAGAATTACTGATCCCGATTTTTTGTGGTGTTTTCCTGATTGAATTAGTAAGTGTAATGATTCAGGTAAGCTATTTCAAATACACAAAGAAAAAATTTGGTGAAGGCAGAAGGGTTTTTCTGATGAGTCCTTTACATCATCACTACCAGAAGAAAGGATTTCATGAAAATAAAATAGCGATCAGGTTTTGGATTGTTACGGTATTGTGTGTTGTGATGTCGATCCTGACCCTGAAAATGAGATAACTAAAATGAACAAACACAGACTGGTCATATTAGGCGGTGGAGAAAGTGGAGTAGGTGCTGCACTATTAGGGAAACAAAAAGGATATGATGTTTTCCTGAGTGATGGCGGACAGATAAAACCTGTATATGAAAAAGAGCTCATTGACAAGCAGATTGATTTTGAATCAGCTAAACACAGCTTAGAACTGATACTAAATGCAGATGAAGTGATGAAGAGTCCGGGTATACCGGAAAAAAATGAAGTGGTGAAAGCTATTCGTGCAAAAGGTATTCCGGTGATCAGTGAAGTGGAACTGGCTTATCGTTTTAAAGGTGACAGTAAAATTGTTGCCATTACCGGTAGTAATGGTAAAAGCACTACTACTTCATTGATTTACCATATCTGTAAAACAGCGGGATTGGATTGCGCTTTGGTAGGAAATATTGGTTACTCATTCGCCAAGCAGGTGGCAGAAGATCCAAAGCCGCTATATGTAGCAGAGATCAGTTCTTTTCAGCTGGATGATATCAAAGATTTCCGTGCAGATGTAAGTGTGTTATTGAATATCACGGAAGATCATCTTGATCGATATAACTATCAGTTCGATAATTATATCAATAGCAAATTCAAGATCATTCAAAACCAGACCATGAATGATTATTTCATCTACTGTGAAGATGATGAAGTGATTATGAATAAACTGAGATTACTAACCATCCATACTAACCCATTACCATTCTCTATGAAACACGAAGTAAAAAAAGGCGGCTACATCAAAGGAGACCAGATGATGCTGAGAATCCAAGAAGAAAGAGTAAGCATGAGTATTTATGATTTTGCCCTAAAGGGTAAACACAACAACTACAACACTATGGCTGCAGGTATTGCCGCAACAACTTTGGGAATCAGGAAAGAAAAGATCAGGGAAGCCGTAAAGAATTTCCACAGCCTGGAACATCGTATGGAATTTGTTGCGATGGTAAGAGGTGTTGAGTTCATTAACGACAGTAAAGCCACCAATGTAAATAGCACCTGGTATGCATTGGAAAGTATGACCAAGCCAACAGTATTGGTATTGGGTGGTACAGACAAAGGCAATGACTATACCCTGATCGAAGAACTTGTTAAGGAAAAAGTAAAAGCCATTGTTTGTATGGGTGTTGACAATAGTAAAATCATTGAGGCATTTAAAGACATTGTTCCTGTAATCGTGGAAACCGATAGTGCAAAAAAGGCAGTGAATACATCTTTTAAACTGGCTGCAAAAGGTGATGTGGTTTTATTAAGTCCTGCATGTGCCAGCTTTGATCTGTTCAAGAATTATGAAGATCGTGGTGTCCAGTTTAAAGAAGCAGTGAAAGAATTATGAAATCTTTTTGTTGATCAGGAAGGAATCCAAAATACAATATGTCAGAAGTAACCGATAAACTATTTTCTCAGATACCTAGTGTAGAAGGGGTTAGGAGTCAGCTTGTGGATAGAGCAAGAGGGGATAAATATATCTGGGGAATCGTTTTGCTCTTATCATTGATATCTATTCTAGTAGTATACAGTGCTACCGGTTCACTAGCTTATAAAATGTATAAGGGCAACACCAATGTTTATCTCTTTAAACAGGTTTCATTTACGGTTGTTGGATTGTTATTGATATACTTTCTTCACCGGATCAATTATTCTTTATTCTCAAGGATAGCTACCATTCTTTTTTTGGCTTCTATTCCATTATTAATCTACACTTTATTTTTTGGTGCAAGAATCAATGAGGGTAGCAGATGGATCAAGTTGCCCATCATACAATTAACAGTACAAACCAGTGACTTGGCTAAGCTGGCATTGTTCATGTACATTTCACGTTTGCTGAGTAAGAAGCAAGAAATGATTAAGGATTTTAAAAAGGGGTTCCTTCCCGTGGTAGTGCCGGTATTGATTATTTGTGCCTTGATCATGCCGGCCAATCTTTCCAATGCATTGCTTACCGGTGCTACTTCTTTATTATTGATGTTTATCGGTCGCGTAAGTCTGAAACATATTTTACTTACCATTAGTATTGCATTGATACCGGTATTATTTATCATATCGGTAGCGGTAATGACACATCAGCGTAAAACCAAAGCCGATGGGCCTGTGGTAGCAGAAAAAGCAAAATCCATTGGACGATTTGGCACCTGGGTTAAACGTGTACAGGATTTTATTTATGCCGAACAAACAGAAGTACCTTATCAAGTACAGCAAGCTAAGATTGCGATTGCGAATGGTGGGGTATTGATGGGGTTGGGTCCGGGTAATAGTCAACAAAGAAATTTTCTACCACAGGCTTACAATGATTTTATCTATTCTATCATCATTGAAGAGTATGGATTGTTGGGTGGTGCATTTATGATATTTATTTATCTGGTATTTCTGTTTAGGTGTATTCGCATTTTCAGAAGATGTCCTTATGCATTTGGAGCATTCCTTGCATTGGGATTAAGCTTCACACTAGTGATACAGGCAGTGGCAAATATGGCGGTAAACGTGAATCT
>JACVCQ010000406.1 GCA_016741945.1 Chitinophagaceae bacterium | reverse complement strand
CCCAATTCTGCAAAATCTCCTTTGATATTTTCTGATAAAACTTGTTTACAGTTGAGCATAAAACTCCATAACCTGGCAGTATCGCCGCCATTGTTGCTTTGATTATGAGCGGTAAATCTTTTTTGTAATTCTTTAAATTCAGGATGAGCTTGAAAAGCTGTATGTGAATCGGGTTGATAGGCTGTGAAAAAAGGACCCCAATAGGAGAAGCCCAATCGAAAAATATTACCTAGGATTTCCTGTGTATGAATTCTGTTGAGTAATTGTTGTGTTGGGGTTCTTTTTTTGAAATACCCTTTTATGCTAATCAGAAATTTTTTCCATTCACTCATAACCATTCCTTAAGGATGTAATAAATTTTCAGATGCTATAAATGCTGCTGCAAGCTCACTATCATCTTCATGAAATAAGCAGATGTCATAATAAGCAATACAACTACCACCATCTTTTGCATAACGGTGTAGGTCTTCAAGGATACCTACTTGGTCAATAGGTACTTTCATCAGGTACCGGCCTTTATTTACAAACAAGATTACATTTTTATACCCTACTTCCCCCAAAGTTAAGAGAGTAGAAAGCCCCTCTTCCTGAATGGCTTCCATATTGGTTCTATTGTATTCAAAATAGATCACCGGTTTTTTTTCGCGAATGAGTTTTGCAGAACCTCTGATGATGATAGTATCAAAACCTTCACAGTCTATTTTCAATAATTTTAAAGTACGGTTTAACAAATGTTCCTCTCCTAAAACTTCATCTAATGTTTTCAAATGAACCATTTCACCCTGTTCTTCATTAGGTATTAATGTGGTATTCCATCCTGTTTTTTCCATAGAGATACGCTTGCTCTCAATTTTTTCTCCTAAAAAAGTTTTAATCAGTGTCACATTTTTAAGTGACATGGTATTTTTTTTAAGAAACTCAAAAGCAAAATCATCACCTTCAATACCAATCACAGGCAGTTCAATGGCTGATTTGATGATGGCAATGGTATCACCAACATTGGCGCCAACATCTAATACAGAAAGCGAGGGATATTTACTTGCAATGCAAGCTGATAAGCGTCCTAACTGACTATTGGCACTAGGGTCATATTTGTAAGTACTGATTTGAGGGTTGTTACCCGGCATTTCCAATAAGTAATTGCCTACCATTACCTTTTTGATCCTGTTCTTTTTTTGATCACTGTGAACATTCACTTTAATGATGTCATATCCAAAAATTTGTAAGACAGATCTGATCAATTTACGCATAGCTGGTGCTTTATAATGGCTTTACTTCTGGCAATATTACTATCTGTTCAGGAGATATGATACAATCTTTTCGAATTGAGGCTGGTAGCAGAAATCATAAGCATTGGGCCCTTCAGGTATAACATTTGGACATTGGTAATACACTTCCAGTACTCGCGGCACTTTTAAGGCTTCTGCCAATGAAAAGGGGAATGACTGATTACCTATAAACAACCGACATCCGGCAATGACCGCAGCCAATTCCGCAAAATCAGCTACCGGATGATACTGTAAATTGGGAATTGCTTGTTTCATGGCTTCATACTCATCTGGAACACCCACAAAAACCAAGTTATGGTATTGGGATAAAAATGAGTAATCTATGTCCAATCCATGGTATCGGCTACTCCTGGCAATTACAACCTGATCAGTGAAACGGTGATCGGGTGTAATTTGTAGCCATGGTTTTCCTAAATCTGCCGTTACAGCAAATGTTAGAAAATACCATCGGGTAATACTATACATCCGATAATCAAAGGGGAAGGAGCGAAACGCAGTAAGATCATAATGAATGGGTTCACCATTCCAATGAGCAAAATGTGCAATCTCCGGTTGCTGTTGCAGGAGTGGAGCAAATAATGATACACTTTTTTCGGTGAGCATGACTTGTCCATTCGGATGACGCATGTGTTTGGTGAAATCTCGATTGGGTTGATTCAATTCAAAATACAAATGGATCTTCTTATTGCCGGCCAATGCTTTCATGGCCGGAATCGAATAAATCACATCTCCGGCATGTCCTGTATGTTTGAAATGAACCTTTTCACCGGTTATTGGAATCAATGGCTCCAATACCCTTGGTACATTTCGTAACCCATTTTTGAAGCTCTTCTCTTTTTGTTGATGATTATAAGATAGCTTCCAGTCTGTCCATATTTTTTTAAAGAATGACATCAGGCCTGTTGGTGTTTACTGACTTTTAAGACAATCACCACATTATAATCGATTTCACAATTACTACTAAATAATATTTCATAACTAATTCCCGGAATTTCATTCATTCTTTCCAGCATAAGATCATAACCCATATTGGCATGAATATGATAAGGATTCATAGGGATGCCCATTTGTTGACAATACACTTCATACTTGGGCTGGTCAGGAAAAACAAGAATAAGGTTGCCGCCGGATTTGAGAATTCGGATAAACTTTCTCAGGGCATCACCTGTATCTGTAAAATCCTCAATCAGATGGCTAGTATATACATAATCATAGGTATTGTCAGGAACAGGAATTTCATTGTTAATGACATCTACGCCAATATCTACTTTATCTTTTCCGGTATGCGTATAGGGTTGAGGGAAATCAATTCCATCACAATTCACTTTCATTACTTTATCACCTCCAAATCCAATATCACAACCTTTGCCCATACAATAGGGAAGTACCCAATGACGTACTTTGGATGTCTCAGATGGAGAAGTAAATCGAATGCCAAACCAGCGGCTAAGCGTTCCTTTTATTTTTCTTTCCAAGGTGATTGCAAGGCTCATGTCTAAATGTATAATTT
>JACVCQ010000405.1 GCA_016741945.1 Chitinophagaceae bacterium | reverse complement strand
GGGTATATATTATTAGTGCCTTTTCTGGCATTGGGTGTTGCGCATATGTTTTTTGAGTTCAATCCATCTTGGCTGGAATTTAACCTGAAATTGAAAGGGCCTTTGGAATTTAGCGCAAGCCAGAATTTTACGGATGAGTTGGCTTCCGTTGGACTGATCATCAGTCTTATTTTTATTGGTTTCTCTAAAGAAAATATAGAAGATGAAGCCATCCAATTTTTTCGATTGGAAGCATTACAATGGGCAGTTTATGCCAATTATTTTGTACTGATTATCAGCATTTTGGCAGTATATGGAACTACTTTTTTTCAGGTGATGACCTATAATATGTTTACGGTGTTGATCATCTTTATCCTCCGTTTTAGGTATGTATTGTTTCAATATAATAAAGTCAGTTATGAAAAATAAGATCAAAGTGCAGCGAGCCATTCATAACCTGACACAAGATGACCTGGCTAAAAAAATTGAGGTAAGCCGACAAACCATCAATACCATGGAATCGGGGAAATATGTACCCTCTACTGTTCTAGCATTGAAAATGGCCAAACTATTTGGTGTTCCTGTTGAAGAACTGTTTGAATTAGAGGACGAAGATTAATTTTTTATCCCCTTTCCAACCTTTTTCTGTAACACAACTCTTTAAATGGAGTTAAGTAAATAAGTCATTTGTATGTTAAATCTGAGAAAATGGATACCGCTATTGCTGCTGTTGGTCACATCAGCTGCGCTCGCTGGGGTTCTCTTTTTGAGCATACAACCTTCTAGCACTGGGAAAACGAAGATTCCCGAAACATCAACTTTTGAATGGATAGGAATGCCATCCGGCACATACCTGTGAATCTAAGAGCCATTGTTTCCCAACAATTTATTGTGTACGAGAAAAAAATACGTTCAATGCGTAATGGAATTCTTTTGCTCTTACTGAGCATATGTATGACTACTGCAGTTTCAGCCCAAACAAATAATAGTAAGGGCTTGATATCCGGTAAACTGATAGATTCAGCTTCCAAACAACCGATGAATCTGGCAACAGTGTCGGTGTTCACTGCAGCCGATACCGTTTTGGTTACTTATCGCTTAAGTACTGAGTCAGGAGAATTCAAAGTAAGTGGCTTACCCTTAGATGTCCAACTGAGAATGATTGTTTCTTATTCCGGTTATACAGTAACCAGAAAAGAATGTAAGCTTACATCAGATGCTCCTGCTTTTGATGCGGGTACACTTGAGATGACACCTAATCAGGCGAACACGCTAGATGAAGTATTGGTATATGCTGAACGCCCACCGGTAGTCGTAAAGCGAGATACGATTGAATTCAATGCCAACTCTTTCAAAACATTACCTTCTGCATTGGTAGAAGATCTCCTTAAAAAATTACCAGGCGTTCAATTAGATGCGGATGGCAATATCACAGTGAATGGAAAAAAAGTAAACCGGATTTTAGTTGATGGAAAAGACTTCTTTGGTGGTGATCCTAAAATGGCTACAAGAAATTTACCTGCTAACCTGATCGATAAAATTCAAGTAGCAGATGATAAAGATGAACTAGACCTCAATCCAGATAAAGCTAAAGCAGATGTTGGACAAGTCATCAATCTTAAATTGAAAAAATCGATCAAGCAAGGTTGGTTTGGTAAAGCCTATGCAGGTAAAGCAGATGGAGATCGATATGAAGCGGGCGGTATCGTGAATATGTTTCGTGATACCTTACAAGTGAGTGTACTGGGCTTCAGTAACAATTTGAATAAGGCAGGGTTTGGATTCAATGATATCAGAACACTCGGTGGTTTCGATAGAAGTGGTATCAATTCTATTTCCATCAATGGCAATGGCGGATTGAATGTGAATGGTATTTCTTTTGGTGGTACCGGACAAGGAATTCAACAATCACGCGGAATTGGATTCAATCTGAATAATGAGTTTAAAAAAGGGTTGACACTGAATACGCAATATTTTTATGGTAAAACAAGAAATGATATCACCGAGTTGGAAAATAGACAACAGTTTTTGGGTGATACAGTTTTAAATAGCAGATCCAACAGATCTGAAGTGCAAAATGCCAATAATCATCGCATTGGGTTTGGCTTAAGATGGAAAATTGACACGACTTCAAGAATGGAGTTTCGTCCATCTTTAACGATAGGGGAACAAACCAGTAATCGACTCACCAATATCAATACCACCAGTAGTGCTGGTGGTCCATTAAATGCAAGTAATAACCTGCAGTCGGTGAATGCAAAGGATCTGGGATACAATCATTCATTGAGTTATTTCAAAAACTTCAGAAAAAAAGGGCGCACTTTCAACATGTTTAATAATATGAACTTGAATACTGTGAATAGTGATCAGTTCAACAATGTGTTGAATACATTTTTTCCAACAGGGTCTAATACTTTAGATCAATTGCGTGATCTGGAACGCGCTAATTTCTCAACCAATACCAACCTGAACTTTGCAGAACCCCTAGCCAAAGATTTAACCTTGCGTTTAGGTTATGCATTGACTTATTTTGAAAATAAAGATGCGCTATCAACTTTTAATAAGAACAATACAAATGGTAAGTATGATCAAATCAATAACACACTAACCAACCATTTGGAAAGAACGAGTTGGAGAAACAATCTTTCATCGGGGCTGAATTTCAGGTATAAAAAATTAAGTATTACTGCTACCTTAAACTTTTTGTGGCTGGATTTGAATAACCGTTATGTTTCTATTGGACAAAAGCTAGATCAACATTTCAATTATATATTACCCCGGTGAAAAATACGTTGGGAGGAATTTAATTTGAGTTTTAATGTAAATGTAA
>JACVCQ010000404.1 GCA_016741945.1 Chitinophagaceae bacterium | reverse complement strand
ATACGGCCACCTGTTTCTAGTACAGCAGGAACCTGCTGCAACATTTCTTTCAACGCCCCCATTTCGTCGTTCACTTCCATACGAAGCGCCTGGAATACCTGAGCCAAGTACTTGTTCGGATTTCCTTTCACCACGGGACTAATCAGCGCCTTAAACTGTTCAATGGTTTGTACCTGGATATGATGGCGTTGTTGAACGATTTGTTTGGCCAGTGTTTTTGAATTACTAACCTCTCCATACTGTTCAAACAATTTGTGCAATTGTTGTTCGGTATATCCTTTTACAATATCTGCAGCACTGAGTGATTGGCGTCTATCCATTCTCATATCCAAAGGACCAGAGAAACGAATTGAGAAACCGCGGTCACCTTCATCGAACTGATGACTGCTAACACCCAAATCTGCGAGAATACCATCAACTGCCTGCACTTCATGCAAACGAAGAAAGCGTTGCAGGTGACGAAAGTTTTGCGGCACAAAGACTATGCGACCATCATCCGGAATATTTTTTTGCGCATCCGCATCCTGATCAAAGGCAAAGAGTTTCCCTTTTTCATTCAACTGCGCCAATATTCCCCTGCTATGTCCACCTCCACCGAAAGTGCAATCCACATATACACCATCGGGCTTGATCGACAAACCTTCCAGGGTTTCATGATAGAGGACTGGGATGTGATAACCTGTATTCAATTTGAAAATTTGAAAATTTGTCCCTCTTTCGTCGGGATTGAAATGTTTTTTTCTAAATCGACCCATGCAAAAAATGAGCGTACGATTGAGAAGTCGAAAATGAACCCAACCACTTGTTTCATTTTCAAATTTTCAAATTGACTCATTTTCAAATTTTTTCCGTCATCACTTCCTGCGCCAGGCTACTGAAAGCTTCTGGTGAGAAATCCTCAAAGAGCTGTTTGTACTTACCGGCATCCCAGATTTCGAAACGATCCATTGCGGCGGCGAGGATGATATCCTTACCTAACCCGGCAAACTCCTTCAGTGAGGCAGGCAACAGCATACGACCGGCATTATCCAGTTCTATTTCTGTAGCACCACCCAAAAACTGACGGCGGAATTGACGTACTTTGGGGTCGAAATCATTCAATTGGCTAATCTTGGCAATAATCAATTCCCAACTTTTCAAAGGATACAACGTGAGACATTTTTCGAAACCACGGCTGAGTATGAAACGGCTCTCCCCCTCCGGCAGCTGTTTTTTCAGTCCGCCCGGAAGCAGGAAACGCCCTTTCGCGTCAACTGTAGCTTCGTATTCTCCGTGAAATCCGGTCATTGGTGAATAAATATTTTAAAGATTACCACTTGTTGACACAAAATAACACTTTTTCCCACTTTTAAACCGAATTTGGGAAGACTCTATTTATCCACAAATAGAAAATCGCTGTAATACAATACAGTATTGGATTATACGCAATCAATATAAATACACATGTGAATGAAATGTGGATTTGTGTGAATAGAAAGTGGAAAACCATGGAAAAGCCTTAATCGACTTATATTTCATTGAAAATCAAGTATTAAATAACGATCTTTATGAACCCAATCGGTTACTCTGGTAAACCCATCTGGCAGAAACTGGGCATTTCTCCCAAAACCCGCATCAGACTTGTATCAGCACCCACACACTATGAGCAAATGATCGGTTTATCAATCAGCCAACAGGTGGTAAAAAGTGGGGACGCCGATTTAACCCACTGTTTTGTAACCAGTCAACAAGAACTAAGAACCATCTTCCCTCAACTCACCAAACAAACAGCTACAGGTGGCTGTATTTGGATATCCTGGTATAAAAAGTCAGCAGGCATTCCCACAGATCTCACAGAAGATACCATCCGATCAATTGTACTGCCTACAGGCTGGGTAGATGTGAAAGTATGCGCTGTAAACGAACAATGGAGCGGCCTGAAAATCATGAAAAGAAAGAAATGATCGCTCTACAGTAGGCTTCATCATTAACTTTGCCGCTCACTTGATTTTTTACCATGCATCCCAAAGACTTATCGATATTAGATTTCAGTTATAATCTACCGGATGAACGCATTGCGCGTTATCCTGTTGAAGAAAGAGACCTGAGCAAATTATTGATCTATCAAAATGCAAACATCACAACCGATATATATCGCTCACTTCCTGAATTGCTTCCAGCAGATTCACTGCTGATATTTAATAATACCAAAGTAGTAGAAGCTCGTTTGTTTTTTCATAAACCTACCGGAGGAGGCATTGAAATATTTTGCCTGGAACCCGATGACCGTTATGCCGATGTAACCACTGCTATGATGGAAAAGCAACGAGTGTATTGGAAATGCTTGGTAGGTGGTGCTAAAAAATGGAAAGAAGGTCAGCTTGCGTTATCATTTAACTGGAAGAATCAACAAGTACAAGTAATCGCAGAAAAAGTAGCTGTACAATCAGATGCTTTTATCATTTTGTTTCAATGGAATGAAGCAGATCTTTCTTTTGCAGATATACTACATCATGCCGGTAATCTTCCCCTCCCCCCATACATGGATCGTGATGCAGAAGATGCAGATAAAGAACGCTACCAAACAGTATATGCCAAACACGATGGTTCTGTAGCTGCACCCACTGCGGGTTTACATTTCACGGAATCTTTGTTAACAAGGTTGACTGAAAAAAATATCCATACTGAGTTTGTAACACTGCATGTAGGAGCAGGTACTTTTAAACCGGTGAAAGCATCTGTGATGCAAGATCATGAAATGCATGCAGAATATATTGATGTCAGTATTGAATCTATTGAAACCATTAGACAAGCTTTATCCAATCGCATCATCAC
>JACVCQ010000403.1 GCA_016741945.1 Chitinophagaceae bacterium | reverse complement strand
CCCAAAGAAGGGGAAAAATATTTTGCCCTATTGAAAGTGGATCATATCAATGGTAAGCGTCCGGATGAAGTACGCGATCGCGTTCCTTTCGACTACTTAACACCATTGTTCCCTTACGAGAAACTAAACCTTTTTACCACTTCGAATAATTACAGCACACGTATCATGGATCTGTTTACCCCCATCGGTAAGGGTCAGCGTGGATTGATTGTTGCCCAACCTAAAGTGGGTAAGACCATGTTGCTGAAAGAAGTAGCCAATGCCATTGCCGCCAACCACCCGGAATGTTACCTGATGGTGGTACTGATTGATGAGCGTCCGGAAGAAGTAACCGATATGGAACGCAGTGTAAAAGCAGAAGTGATTGCTTCTACTTTTGATGAGCCGGCTGAAAAACACGTGAAAGTATCTACCATCGCTTTACAAAAAGCAAAACGTTTGGTAGAATGCGGACATGATGTGGTAATCTTATTAGACTCCATTACCCGTTTGGCACGTGCTCACAATACTGTTGCACCTGCAAGTGGTAAAGTATTGAGTGGTGGTGTGGAAGCCAATGCCATGCAAAAACCCAAACAATTCTTTGGTGCTGCACGTAAAATTGAACACGGTGGTTCATTAACCATTCTGGCAACAGCATTGATTGAAACCGGTAGCAAAATGGATGAAGTAATCTTCGAAGAATTCAAGGGTACCGGTAATATGGAATTGTTGTTGGATCGTCGTTTGGCCAACAAACGCATTTTCCCTGCTATTGACCTGGTGGGTTCTTCTACACGTAGAGATGACCTCTTACTAGATAAAGAAGTTTTACAACGTATGAACATTCTTCGTTTGTATATCAATGATATGAATACCGAAGAATCCATGAACGAATTACTGAAACGCATGAGAGGAACGAAGGACAATGAAGAGTTTCTGGCTTCGATGAATCGATGAGAAGGTGAAAAGTGTCCACAGGACTCCGTTGGAGAAAGGATTGAAAGTGTTGAGTGTTACTCAACACTTTTTTTATTAAAATCCCTCTGTGTTGTTATGTGATTTCAGTGGCAATAAATTAATAAAAAATGTTGCCACTGAAATCACAGAGGTTCACTGAATAGAAAAGCGGAATGCATATTTACATTCCGCTTTTTGTTTTTCGAATAGGATATATATAGTTGCTTGCTAAACTATATCAATTGAATGGTTTCGGTATACACTTTTCCGAAACGGTCGGTGGCTTTTACGGTAATTTGTTTGGCCATTGCAGATGGCTTGGCAAAGAATAAATGATCAGCCAACGTAGGTTCTACAAACTTATGCTTTACCGGTAGCTCGGGGCCCGCATATAATTCAATGGCCCAAGGATCGCGAGCCACTCTTTGTTCCATTGCGCCTTTGGCTTGTCCGTCTTCCCACCATTCTACCTTCCATTTGCTATCCCAGTTCCACACATTGGCTACAATGTCATCCGGTGCCTCTTTTAATCTCCCTTTTTCATACACCCGTAACTGATGTTCTTTTGTTTTTCCCGTTGATTTATAATACCAGCTGATCTCGCTGCCGTTTACTTCATACACGCCGTAACCCATAGGCGTACCATCACCACAGATAGGCCCCGTCCACCAAGCACCACAAACTGTTCCATGATTGTGCTCCATGATATTGCCTTCTTCCCAAGCTTCATTGAAATGCGTATGACCAGACATAATATGCACTTTATACGGAGCTAATATTTTATACAATTGTCTTCTATTGGTGACAACACCGCCCATTTCTTCGTCTTTTTTAGCTCTTCTTGCCGCACCGGTATTGGTAGGAATATGAACACTGAGTACAACAGTGGTTCCGGGTTTTACTTGTTTCAAATCTTCTTCTAACCATTGCAGTTGGTGTTCTGTAATGTATCCGATATATTTTTTAGCCGTACCTACAAAAAACACATCATCCAAAACTACATAATGAATCTGTCCACGGTTATAAGAATAATAGGTAGGTCCAAATTGTTGTTTGAATGTTTTGGCAGAATAATCATCGGTACGCGCATCCAGATCCATATCATGATTGCCGATTACATTAAAGAAGGTAACACCTGTTGCGGCGATTGCTTCCTTATAGTCTTTGAAATATTCAAATTTATCCCAGACCAAATCACCACAACCAATACCATGAAACAAGCTGCCGGTAGGATAAGAAGCTACTAGTGCTTTCAAATCGGGTACTGCTGTCGCTTTTAGCTGATCGCAATCAGATTGTGAAATCATTTGTGTATCTGCCCATACTACAAACTGATGTTTTTGATCATCTACCGATAATTTTTCCAATGCAAAATCAGCAGTCTGTGTTGTTTGATCTTTTACTAATGGTTGGTAAAACCATGCAATCTGGTTTTGCTGATTAAATGCATATCCGGATGGTGTACTGATGTATACAAATTCTGCTTGTACATGTGCTTCTATTTCATACTTACCTTGTTGATCAGTTAGTACAACAGAATAACCATCTGTAACTACAACATTGGCCACCCCTTTTCCATTGCTATGCACTTTGCCTCTTACGGTTCTTTGTTTGGCTTTTCCATTCGCAGCTCCAACCAAAGTTGGTGCGCTTAAAACAATGGTAGCAAGACTAAAATTTTTCAGGAAAGATCTTCTTTGCATATAAAAAATTTTTTCAGTACTTTTCTGTGTACTCAGTGGCAAATCTCTTCTTTATACTAGTACACCTAAATTATTGAATCGTTATTTTTTGCCACAGAAAACACCACAAAACCAAGAGTTCAAGTTTATTTTTCCCCCAAACATTGATAATTAAAATTATCCCCACACATGGT
>JACVCQ010000402.1 GCA_016741945.1 Chitinophagaceae bacterium | reverse complement strand
TATGCTACCTAACTACAGCCGATCAACTGTCATATGCAGGAAATAAGATTGAAAAACTGGAAACGACTATTTTATCGCAAAATCAAATCCTATCGGAAATTTTTTCAAAGGCTGATTTTTTATATGAGAAGCCGCTTACTATTGCCCAAATCAGTTTTGATCAAAAAAAGCAAGTTGAAAATCATGTATTGATGGTGGGAGATGCTTCCGGCCTGATTACCCCCCTTTGTGGTAATGGTATGAGTATGGCTATGCATGCCTCAAGTCTTGCATTTCAAGCAATGCAACTTTTCCTCGAAGGCAGTATTAATCGTGAACAAATGGAAAAACGCTACAGCAAAGCTTGGAAGAGACAATTCTCAAAAAGGTTGGCTATTGGAAGAATTGTGCAGTCATTTTTTGGAAACCCTTTTGTTACAAGGATTTTCTTGTCCACCATCTCCAAAATGCCCAAACTAGCTAACTGGCTAATTCGGCAAACGCATGGTAATTCTTTCGTTTAGGGTTTTAACAATTTGATAATATTCAGTTGTAAGGGATTAATAGGGTATCCGTCTTTATGGATAATCAATAAACTTACAACTGTTATATGAAACATTCTTTTTTACTCTCTTTGTTGATAATCTTGGCTTTTTCTGCTTTTGCTCAAGCACCTGAAATTCGAAAAAAGCAGTATAACCTATCTAATAATCTAGCGATTAGTGGATATGATCCAGTTGCTTATTTCATAGTCAAAAAAGCTGTAAAAGGTAAATCAATGTATTCGGTTACTGAAAAAAGTATTACTTATCATTTTTCTTCAAAGGAAAATATGGAGGCTTTTCAAAAAAACCCATCTGCTTATGAACCGGAATATGGCGGATGGTGTGCGTATGCGATGGGAGCCACAGGAGAAAAAGTTCCGGTTGATCCAGAAACTTTTAAGATTGTCAACAATAAGCTCTATCTCTTTTATAACCGATTCTTTAATAATACACTGAAAGATTGGAACAAAGATGAGGCTAACTTGAAGTCCAAGGCTGATATGTCATGGAAAAAATTTATCAATTGATATTATTAATAAAGAAGTACTAAAACAAAATCAATGAAACCTTCTAGTATACTATTATGGGTAGTGAGAATTATTGCTGCAATCATTATGTTACAAACGCTATATTTTAAGTTTTCCGCGGCGGAAGAATCTGTTTTTATTTTTTCGGAAATGGGTATTGAACCATGGGGACGTATAGCAACCGGAATATTTGAATTAATTGCTTCCATTTTAATACTGTATCGTCCAACATTAATTTTTGGAGCCATTCTAGCAGCGGGTATCATGAGTGGAGCCATACTTTCTCACCTAGCTGTTCTAGGTATTGTAGTAAAAGATGATGGCGGGCAACTATTTGCGTATGCACTTGTTGTATGGATTTGTAGTGCTATCATCATCTGGATTGAAAAACAAAAAATAATCCAATTGGTAAAAAAAGTTAATTATAAGTAACATGAAAAGATTCATTGCCACCGCTTGCTTAGCACTTCTTGTAAGTATCGTTACTGCTCAGACAGTATCAACAAAAAAAGCAAATCAGTTTGTTGATTTGGCACTAACTGCAGGAACTTCACAAGGGTCTGCAGCCTTATCTTATGTACACAACTGGAAGATTGGGAAAAAACAAAAATGGGAAATCGGAATAGGAGGCAGATTAACAAGTTATTTCGGCACTAAAAGAGATTTTATCACGGCAGGGCCAGCCAGACTAACCAGAAGTCAGGGAATTCCCTTTTTAATATTTTTTGCTGATCAAAAACCTGAAAACTGGGATACCCTTAACGTGCAAAGGCCTTTTACCACAGCTTTAAATACATCGATTAATATTGGTTATTCTTTTAATAAAAAATGGTCGGCAGGCTTTAATATCGATGTAATTGGGGTCACACTTGGAAGAACTACCAATGGAATTCTTACCAGTAATGGAACTACTAGAAACGATCCTAAGGTTAAACCTACAGCTTTTAATATACTTCTTACCGGAGACCATGATCGGGGTAGTCTGAATTCTGAATTTTTTGTAGGATATAAATTATCTGATAAGTGGTCTTTACGAGGTGTATACCAATTTTATTTCTCAGAATATAAAACTACTACTTTGAATCAGGTAGCTTCTGATGGAACTGTAATTAACAGATTTAGAAATAAAGTAAATGCCTTCGGTATTGGAATATCCAGACATTTCTAAATACTTAAAATTTATATGATGAAAAAGCATTTTTATTTCCTCGGTATAGTTTTCTTATTTGTATTGAACGGCTGTACCAAAACAGGTTCATCATCTGAGCCTATCAATGAAATGATTGGGAATTCGGGAACTCCTGTTACTTCTGCTATGGCATTTACATCGGCAAATTCATATACGGTTACAGGTAATGTAAGGGTTTATCAGAAAGATGGGAAACTCATTTTAGCATTAGAAAATTTCAAAAGCTCTAATGGTCCTGATTTGCGTGTGTATTTGTCAAAAGAAATGCAACCAGTGAATTTTATAGAATTGGGAAGATTGAAATCTGTTCAAGGAAATCAATTGTATGATATCCCAGGGAATCCTGATTTCAATACCTACAAATTTGCAATCATTCATTGCCAGCAATTTAATCGGGTATTTGGTTTTGCGAGTATTAAATAATTTTTTAATTAGAAGAAGATAGTAGTGTAATGAGAATAGTATTGGTTGGAATCATATTACTGAATGTGTTACTAGTGTCTGCACAGAGATACACACCTTTTGACCCTGAGTCATCTGTAAATTTCACAATTAAAAATCTGGGTATTAATGTTACGGGCAA
>JACVCQ010000401.1 GCA_016741945.1 Chitinophagaceae bacterium | reverse complement strand
AACTTACAGGATAAAAACAGCAGTAATAATCCATTACGAAGAAATTTGGCTGAATTAAGCGATCCGCGTGTGCGACAAGTATTCACCAATGAATTATTTCCCCAGCGAACCACCAATATTACCGATGTACAAGCGGCTACTTTTGATCTGGCTTTTTATCCAACTGAAAAAGGACCTTATAATTTTGAAACTAGACCTGGTGAGTTTACCGCAAATGGTCGTTTGACCAAACCTGCTAATCGTTGGGGTGGTATTATGCGGGCTATCGATCAAACAGATTTTGAAACAGGTAATATTGAATTCTTTGAAATCTGGATGCAAGATCCTTTTATTTTGAATCCGGGTAGTAGAGGAGGTAAATTTTTCTTAAATCTGGGTAATGTAAGTGAAGATGTATTAAAAGATGGTAAACGTTTTTATGAAAATGGATTAAATACGCCGAACATACCTGCAGCAGTAGATAGCTCAAATACTTGGGGTAAAACACCCGTAAATCCAATTCAGATTACACAAGCTTTCAGTAATGATCCAAATGATAGACCTTTTCAGGACGTAGGCTTTGATGGTTTGGATGATGATGCAGAGCGAAGAAAGAAAAGGTATGTATTGGATCGAATCGCACAAAATTTTGGAACTTCTTCTCCTGCTTTTATCCAAGCTCAAGAGGATTTAGCGCGTGATAATTATAAATGGTTTCGGGATAATTCTTTTGATCAATTAGGTACCGGTATTTTAGGGCGTTACAAAAATCATAATAATCCGCAAGGAAACTCTCCGGTAGCAGTAACTGGTGGTGGACAGTTTACACCAGCAGCCACATTGTATCCTGATAATGAAGATTTGAACAGGGATAATACTTTGAATGAAACAGAAGCTTATTATGAATATGAAGTAAACCTTCGTCCTGGTATGGATGTGGGCATTACTCCTTATATTACTGATAAACGAAGAGTAACTGTAAATGCAGCTGACGGAACCACTAAAACGGAAGATTGGTTTTTATTTCGTATACCCATTCGCGGATACACCAAAAAAGTGGGAAGTATTGCTGATTTTAAATCTATTCGTTTTGCAAGAGTATACCTTACCGATTTTGAAGACTCGGTAGTAATTCGTATGGCTAGAATGGATTTGGTACGTAATCAATGGCGTCAATTTAGCTTCAACCTTGATACCACAGGCTCTTATGCACCGATTACAAATATTGCAGGTACCACTTTTAATACACTTGCTGTTAATCTGGAAGAAAATAGCAGTAGGCAACCAGTGAATTATATTATGCCTCCTGGTGTTGAACGTGTTCAATTATTGAGTAATAATGGCGTGAACCTTCAGCAAAATGAACAAGCAATGAGCTTGCAAGTTCGTAATCTCATTACTGGAGATGCAAGAGCCGTTTTTAAAACTTTGAATCTCGATATCAGACAATATGGAAACCTCTCCATGTTTTTACATGCCGAATCTGTTCCGGGTCAGCGTCCATTACAAGATGATGAATTGTATGCAGTGGTTCGTATCGGGCAAGATTTTTTGAATAACTATTATGAAATCAAAATTCCTTTAAAAGTAACGGCCCCTGGAAATTATCCGCGTGGACAAGAAGAAAGGGTATGGCCGGTTGCCAATAATTTAGATGTAAGCTTACGTGATCTTATTGATCTTAAACTTCGGAGAAATGAGCGAGGAGGCACTGTTACAAATATTTATCGTGAACGATTTGGGAACAAAATATATTCCATCCGGGGTAACCCGAATCTTGGTGAAGTGAGAGGCATATTAGTAGGTGTAGAAAATCCTTATCGTCCGGATGGACCCATTCTCAGTTCAGAAGTGTGGGTGAATGAATTGCGATTATCTGATTTAGATGAAAGAGGTGGTTGGGCTGCTTTGGGGAGGGTAGATTTAATGTTGGCAGATCTTGGAACCATGTCTATTTCTGCCAATACAAGATCGCAAGGCTTTGGTACAATTGAACAACGTGTCAATGAACGTGCACGTGATAATTTGATGCAATTTGATATTGCAGCAAATATCGATGCGGGTAAATTATTACCTAAGAAAGCCAGATTCTCTCTTCCGGTATATGCCAGTATCAATCGAACCATCCTAACTCCTGAGTATGATCCTTTTGACAGGGATATACGGTACAAAGAAAAGTTGAATAATAGTTCACCTAATCAGAGAGATTCCATTCGTAAAGCAGCCGTTGATCAAACTACCATTCGAACGCTCAATTTTACCAATGCAAGATTTCTTCCGGGTGCAAAACAAGGATTACTGAGTCTGAGTAACTTTGATTTCAATTATTCATTTACTGAAACAGAACAAACAAGTCCTGTCATTCAAGAGAATAAAGTAACCAGACATCGTGGCGGATTTGGCTATACCTACAATGCACAAAGTAACTACATTGAACCATTGAAAAAATTGATCAAATCAAATTCTCCATGGTTTGCATTGGTGAAAGATTTTAATTTTAACCTTAAACCTTCTTTCCTCAGTTTCAGAACAGATATCCAACGTCAGTTTGGACAATTCATACCTCGTATTGTTAATACATTTGATAGTAAAGTAGAACGTGTAGATACCACTTATGATAAGTATTTTACGTTTGACCGTTTTTATAATATGCGTTGGGATTTAAGTCGTTCCTTGAACTTTGATTTCTCCGCGGTCAATAACGCTCGTGTGGATGAGCCATTCGGTAGAATTGATACAAAAGAGAAAAAGGATTCTGTTAGAACAAATTTCTTCAAAGGCGGAAGAAATACACCCTACACCCAAAAAGCAACCCTCACCTATCCTTTACGGCTGAATAAATTTC
>JACVCQ010000400.1 GCA_016741945.1 Chitinophagaceae bacterium | reverse complement strand
GAGCTGTAATAAAAGGTGTTTCCCATGCACGATCATACAATAACAAAAACTCATCTTCCGGATGTGACGTCACCATACGACGTAATACTTCCGCCGTATAATGCCCATACCCTTCCATGGGATTGTTCTGTAGAAAAATGGCATTGATGGCGATACGCATGGGGAGCAAAATTAGTAGGTATAGTATCAATTATTGTTAAAATAACGCATCGATATAAAAGGTTAAGAATTTATATTATATTATTGTATTCACTTATGCGAAAAACATGCTTTCTTGTATTATCCTGCGTATTGTATTTGAACATACAAGCATCTGATTCATTATATGTACAACTCAACAAACAAACATTCAAAAAAGGAGATACCCTCGACTTCTCTTGCGTGATCCCCGATTTTGAAAAAGCAAAACTCAATGCTGCATCCTTACATGTTTGGATCGATCATATCAGTACCGGCACACGCTGGAAATTTCGTTATCCATTTATCAATGGCGAAGCGCAGGCTGCACTAGTATTGGCAAAAACATTACCGGATGGACACTTCGCTGTGAACTTCCTAGTACAAAAGGGATATTTCCGTTTATCCGGACAATTAAAAGACAAGTTTGAGGATGAGAACAATATCAATTACCTGATGGTTCCAAAAAACAAACGGACCTATTCAGAAACCATCACACTGAATAAGGATGGCTTTTTTCGTTTGAAGAGTACATTATTTGAAGACTCGGCCTATTTCATTTTTTCACCTGTTAAAAAGAACGCTAAAAATAACCTGAACATCAGTATAGAAACCCCTTTGGATTCTACATTCATTCCTGAAATGGAAAGCAGGATATGGATCACAGTGGGGAATCAAAAAAGACCTATCAATAAAGAAGATTCTGCTGCGTACGCATTTAATATGATCACCAGTTCAGGTACTGATCTGTTACCCAATGTAACAGTGGTGGGTAAATACAAAAAGAAAGTAGAACAATATGATGATTATTATTCAAGTGGTCCTTTCAAACGCGATGAAGCAATGATCTTTGACGGAATTGAAGATGAAACCATGGCTCGTTCCATGAGCATTCTTCGTTTTCTGGAAGGAAAAGTACCCGGACTGATCATTGAAAAAGATCAGGAAACCATGGTGGAGCTGGCGAGATGGCGAGGTGAGCCTACGGAAATTTATTTGGATGAGTTTAGAGTGAGCCCACAAGATATTTGGATCGTTTCTCCTTCAGATGTAGCCATGGTAAAAGTATATCGTCCACCGGCAATGTTATCACCATTATCCGGAGCTGCCGGTGCAATTGCTATTTATACAAAGCGTGGAGAGTTTGCAGGGAAGAATAGATTTAAACATAGCTTTACGGTGAAGGGATATACACCTGCGGAAGCGGTTTGGGAGTGATTTTTTGCAGAAAATGAACAGATAATGATCGTTTCCATTTCTCATGTATACGATTCATTTCCAAAAATAGCTGTACAATGAAAAAATTACAATTCAAAGTAAACATCAACGCACCTGCAGCCAATGTATATGCTTGTATGCTTGGTATTCATGATAAGTCAACCTATGAGCAATGGACTTCCTTATTCAATCCAACATCAACCTATGAGGGAAGTTGGAATAAAGGAAGTAAAATTCTATTTATTGGTGTAGATGAGAAAGGAGAAAAGGGAGGTATTGTTTCTAAGATAGCAGCCAATATTCCCCACCAATTCGTTTCTATTCAACATTATGGTCTTGTAAAAGGTGATCAGGAAATTACAGAAGGACCTGAAGTAGAAAAATGGGCCAATGGATTTGAAAATTATCACTTCGAAGAAAATAATGAAATTACAACCGTTACTGTTGAATTAGACACCACTGAAGATTTTATAGGTTATATGAATGAGAAATACCCAAAAGCACTCAACAGGTTAAAAGAGATTTGTGAGCAATAACAATGGGTAAAATGGAACGCAGATTGTCATGATTATCATGATCAGTCATGATTCAATCATCTGTGTAAATCATGACAATCATGAAAATCCGTGTTCCATATCAATAATTATAAAACCCTTTCCCCGTTTTCCTTCCCAATTCACCCGCAGCTACTTTAGCCGCTTGCACAAGCGATGGCGTTAAACGTTTGGGTTTACCCAGCGCTTCCCATACAATATTGCTTACACCAAAATTGATATCCATCCCTATAAGATCCATCAATTTGAATGGACCCATTTTAAAACCACTGGCTTCCATCACCGCATCAATCGCAGCAAAATCCATTTGTTCTTTTTCTACCAGTTGCATGGCTTCCAAGTAATAATGTCTGGCAACGCGATTGACAATAAAACCCGGTGCATCTTTACAAACAACGGGTACTTTTCCCATCTGTTTACTGATATTGATGGTTTGTTGCATTACTTCCGCAGAAGTAGCATTGCCTTGTATGACTTCCACCAGTTTCATTAATGGGGCCGGATTAAAAAAATGCATGCCAACGACTCTTTCAGGATGCGGAATTTCGGCTGCGATCTCACTCACCGGAATAGAAGAAGTATTAGTAGCCAAAATGGTATCACTACTATTCAAAGCAGCCAGCTGCGTAAACAAACCCACTTTGGCTTCTTTCTTCTCAATGATCGCTTCAATGATCATATCTGCTATACAATCCTCTGCACGGGTAGTGAATAGTATGCGATCGAGTATCGCTTGTTTTTCTTCCTCACTCATCTTTCCTTTTTCTACCAGCTTACTGAGACTCATGTAAATTCCCTTTCTGCTTTTTTCGATCATCTCCCCACTCAGATCAAACTGAATGGTACGATAACCGGATTGGCCACTTACCTGGGCA
>JACVCQ010000399.1 GCA_016741945.1 Chitinophagaceae bacterium | reverse complement strand
TCATGCCATACAACATCGCCAACATTCCCGGAAGGGAAAGAATAATGGTGATAGAAGTGAGGCGGTTCATCACATTATTCAGGTTATTGCTGATGATGCTGGCAAATGCATCCAAAGTACTGGTAAGAATATTGGTATAAATATTGGCCATTTCCAAGGCCTGACTGGTATCAACGATCAAATCATTTAGAAATTCTCTTTCTTCTTCATTCAAACCTAAGAAATTGGTACGTTCCAGTTTCATCATAAGCATTTCGTTGCTACGTAATGCAGTTACGAAATATACCAGGCTTTTTTGTATACGCATCAAATTCAATAAGTCAACATTGCTATTGCTTTGGTATAAACTTGTTTCATATTGATTCCTTCGATGATTGATTTCTTTCAAAAACTCCATGAAATTCTGTACGACTTTTTCAAAGACTTTTAAAATCATCATATTCTTCTTATCCGGATGTCTTTTTTGAAAAGAGTTCAGGAATTTCTTGATGGCACCATTATCAAAAGAATTTACAGTTACAATTTGCGTATGTGTTAAGATGATGCATATTGGTATTGTAATGTAAAAAGCATCACTGTCATTAAAAGAATTATTCTCAGTGGGGGTTTTAATGACAACGAATTTTACATTGTCTTCTATTTCATAACGAGGACGTTCATCAATGTCCAGAGAGTCGCGCAGAAACTCAATCGGAATATCCAATCCTTCCGATAATTCGATGAATTCCTCCTCTTTGAATGGGGGCACTAAATTTACCCAAACATCCCTGTCTGCCTTATCAATCTCCGCTGTTTGCCCGTTTATATTTTTGAAGTATTGAATCATAATTTGATCTTTGATTTTTTGATTTCTTGATCTTTGATTTTTCTTGATTTAATTATATGCTGCAATCAAGAAATCATAGATCAAAAAATCAAAGATTAATCTCTCCTTTAAACACAAAATCTGCCGGACCACAAAGCCAGATATGCTTGAATTGTTGGTCATTGATTTTATCGAATTCAACGGCGAGTTTTCCACCTTTTGTGGTAATCTCTACTCGGTTAAAACCTTTGTTATTGTGTGCAAACACCAATGCTGCAGCGGTAACCCCGGTTCCACAACTGAATGTTTCATCTTCAACACCTCGTTCGTATGTTCTGACAATAATATGTTTAGATTCCTGTTCTACGAAATTTACATTGATGCCGTTGGCTACAAAATCTTTGCTATTCCGAATCGCTTTTCCTTCTTGATAAACATCCAAGTTCATAATATCCTGAACCGTTTTGATATAATGTGGGGAGCCCGTATCCAACACTGCATCGCCATGGTAGGTGGTGATATGATCCACATCTTTCATCTTCAATCTAATCCACTTTTTTTCATCGATTTCAGCTTCGTGTTCACCGTCTGAAGCGAGAAAGTGATACGTATTTTTATGGATCCCCATATCATAAGCAAATCTTGTCAAACACCTACCACCATTGCCACACATGCTACTTTCATTGCCGTCTGCATTGTAGTATTTCATTTCAAAATCATATCCCGATAAAGTATTCAGTAGCATTAATCCATCAGCACCTATACCAAATCTTCTGTCGCATAGATAGTTGATTTGTGCTGTTGATAAATGAATATCGCCTTTGCGATTATCCATGATCACAAAATCATTGCCGGTACCTTGGTATTTATAAAATGTAAAAGTTGTTTTTATACTCATGCCGATATGATTTCCAGTGTTTTGACAATCAGTTTTTGTACAGCAGCTGCCCCATCTTTACTAAACTCTTGATTCACCCGATTGGCAACAATGGCACTTAAACTCAAACAATGATGTCCTAGTAATTTACCCAATCCATAGATGCCACTGGTTTCCATTTCAAAATTGGTAATACGATGGTTGCCATAGTGAAAACTAGTGAGTTGATCTACCCAGTCAGCATTGAATAAGCCCAATCGTAATACCCTTCCCTGAGGACCATAAAACCCCGGACAAGTAACCGTGATTCCATGATGAAAGCCCTCCACAAAATGTTTCAATACAGATGGACTGGCAGAAGTAATGTAAGGGGATGCGATATGGTGACCTAAACCGGTATGTTTGATGAATGCACCCAATATTTCGCTTTCTTCCGGATTGTTTTTCTGTTGATAAAAATTCAAGAGATTATCGATACCTAGTCCGTGTGTGCTGGCAACAAAGCTATCAACAGGAATATGGGCTTGTAATGATCCGGAAGTACCCACGCGAATAATGGTAAGGGCGGTGTGTGTAGGTTTTATTGTTCTGGAACTAAAATCAATATTCACCAATGCATCTAACTCATTCAATACAATATCGATATTGTCTGTACCAATTCCTGTTGAGACAATACTAATTCTTTGCTTACCGATACGGCCAGTATGTGTTACAAACTCTCGGTGTTGGAATTTTCCTTCAACCTCATCCAAATGCTTACTCACCTCACTAAAACGGTCAGGATGGCCCGCGGTGATGATGGTAGGAGCGAGTTCATCGGGGGTAAGGTTGAGGTGGTAGATAGCACCACGTTGGTTGAGAATCAATTCACTTTCTGCAATCCTGTTCATACTGAATGGGTTAATGCCGACAAATTTCGGGTTTTCAGATTTAGAATTTTGAAATTCCTTTGATTGCTTTATTTTCGCAACCTGCTTTAGAAATGGTCCTGTGGCCGAGTGGCTAGGCAGAGCTCTGCAAAAGCTTCTACATCTGTTAGAATCCGCGCTGGAACTCCCTCTGAGGGATCAGGGATTATCTGAACACTCTTTTTTTCCCAACTATTTGCTTTTCTATTGTAGTGTTTTTATAGGTTTTCTTGTCCTTTT
>JACVCQ010000007.1 GCA_016741945.1 Chitinophagaceae bacterium | reverse complement strand
AATGAAAACCATCACATGTAACCAGACCCGCTGAATAAATAACTACCAAAAGAATGATGGCTAACCAAGGCGTGTTTCTACACCTGCGAATTAGAAACAACCAAGGTAGAATGATCATACTCGTCAATCGATAAAAAAAACCATCTGGCTCTACTGGTGGTAGATTTTCTATTTTCATTCCTGATTGTTTGATGAATTCTTGTGCCAATCTTGCCATGTCTATCAATTGCTGCACAAGAAAAATACTATATCCAATGATCGTTAGGCAAGTTGCAGCAAGTAAGGCTTTTGCATATTCTCGGTAAGGAAACTGTTTCCACCATGACAATAAAATCAAAAAAGGTGTAATTACAGCAAATGCCATTTCAATAAAAGCCATGCTGTTCAATTTTAAGATCGCTCCCAGCGTTGAAAGGTAAAAGCAAATGCATGTTTAGCATCTGCAGGATAAGGTTCATCAAATACTAACTGCCAGTCGCCTGACAACTCAGGAAAAAAAGTATCGGCCTCTAGCGTTGCTTGAACCCTTGTAAGGTATATTTTATGCGCAATGGGTAAAGCCTCTTTATAAATCTCACCTCCACCGGCTACAAAAACTTCTTTATAGTCGGCCGCTTTGGCAACAAACAAAGCATCATTCAAAGAATGTACTACCACTATTCCATCAGGGTTCCAGTCTTTTTGCCGGGTAATCACAATATTCAAACGACCGGGTAATGGCTTACCGGATAATGATTCAAAAGTTTTTCTCCCCATCACTACAGGCATAGCCCATGTAACCTTTTTAAAAAATTGAAGATCCTTAGGCAAATGCCACAACAATTGGTTGTTCTTACCAATTCCATGATTGGTAGCTACTGCCACAATGAGAGAAATGACCATGCCCAAAGATACGCTAAGACAAGAATCTTTGATTTTTTGATCTATGATTTCTTGATTTTCATTTACCAATCAAGAAATCACACCTGCCTGTTGGCAGACAGGGATCAAAAAATCAAAGATACCTTAAACGGCTACCGGTGCTTTGATATGCGGATGACACTGATAATTTTCTAATGTAAAGTCTTCAAATTGAAAACTGAAAATATTCTTCACGGATGGATTCAACTTCATGGTGGGTAAATCATACGGCGTTCTGCTCAATTGCAACTTCGCTTGCTCGATATGATTGTTATAGAGATGCGCATCACCAAAACTGTGTACAAAATCACCATATTGCAAGTCACAAACTTGTGCAATCATCATGGTTAAAAGTGCATAAGAAGCAATATTGAAAGGAACTCCCAGAAATACATCTGCGCTACGCTGATATAACTGACAACTCAATTTTCCATCTGCTACATAAAACTGAAATAAAGTATGACATGGCATTAATGCCATTTTAGGAAGATCGGCTACATTCCAGGCACTAATAATCAATCTTCTGCTATCCGGATTTTTTTTGATTTGTTGTATTAGCTCAGAGATCTGATCAGTAACAGTTCCATTTGCCCCTTCCCAGCTACGCCATTGTTTTCCATACACAGGTCCTAACTCTCCTTTTTCATCAGCCCACTCATTCCAAATACTTACACCATGATCATTCAGGTATTTAATATTGGTATCGCCTTGTAAAAACCAAAGTAATTCATAAATGATACTTTTTAGGTGCAGTTTTTTGGTGGTGACCAACGGAACCCCTTTTTGTAAATCAAATCTCATTTGATAACCAAAACAACTAATCGTACCGGTTCCGGTTCTATCGGTCTTTTGGGTACCATGATCAAGAATATGCTGAAGTAATTGATGATATTGCTGCATGGACGCAAAATACGTCAAGGCAGACTATGATATCCGGTAAAATTAGGAATGTTGAGAAGCTGTGAATTCTAAGCTGATTTTCTGCGCGCCAACTCTCTTTTAATCAATGACAATTCGCGACCTGTTTGTCCACTAACACTGCTATTTTCCTGTGCACGACGCATCAAATAGGGAATAACATCTCTAATAGGACCAAAAGGCAGGTATTTGCTCACACTAAACCCCTCTTTGGCAAGGTTAAATGTGATATTATCGCTCATCCCATATAACTGAGAAAAATGTATATGTGGATGGTTATGTGGTATATTTTTTTGATCCAATAATTCAGCCGTCAATAAGTTACTGGCTTCATTATGCGAAGCAATAATTACAGCAATTTGATCTAAATGATCAATACAGTATCGTACTGCCAAATCATAATCTTTATCTGAAGTTTCTTTATCGGGTTGTATAGGAGAAGGATAACCCATTTCTTTGGCTCTTGCCCGTTCTTTTTCCATATAAGCACCACGAACCAACTTAACCCCCAGCTTAAACCCTTTTTGTTGTGCGATCTGATGAGAAAGTTTCAGGAAATGTAAACGATCGTGACGATACAATTGAATGGTATTATACACCACTACTTTTCCCTTGTTAAAGATCTCCATCATTTCCATGGTGAGTCTGTCAATAGGATCTTGTATCCAACTCTCTTCTGCATCTACCAATACACCAACATTTTTTTCAGATGCAATTTCACAAATGGCATACATCCGTTCCCGCACCCTATCCCATTCATCGATTTCTACTTCATGATCATGAATACCACTGCGTAAACGAGGAGCTTCATTGAGTGTTTGTAATAAAGCGAAACGAGCGAGTCCGGTAACTTTTACACTGATAAACGGAATATTGGTTTGCGTAGCAGCATAATTGATGACACGAATAAATTCTTCAGTGGCATGATCGAAACTGTCTTCCCCTTCTTTTCCTTCCACCCCATAATCTAAAATCACCTGCACACCATATTTTCCCAACACAGCTCCCACACCTGCTGTTTCTTCCAGTGTTTCTCCACCTACAAATTGTTTGAAAATTGTTTTACGGATGATGCCATGTACGGGCAATCCTGTTTTCATGATAAAGGGTGTTAGCCGCGTACCCAATTGTACAAACCATGGATAACCCATGGTACTGAATAGGAATTTTGCGCTTTTCAGTTCCTTGTTCGTTTTGTATTCAAAAGCATTTTCGGTATTGTCAAAAGAAATATTCATTGCTAACATTCGTTCGTACTGCGAATATCGGTGCTGTAACGTTTAAAAAAAAGATTTTATACAGCAAAGGATAAAGAGACAATTAAATAGCCTGATGGTTAAATGGCTGTAACACCATTTCACTAACCACACCGCTGGCCGGCTGCTGGCAAAGAAACCATATGGCTTTGGCGGCTTCTTCGGCAACCACCATCTTATCACGTTGAACCCTAAGGTCGATAGTATCCCAAAAAGGACTATCCACACCTCCCAAAAATAAATTGGTAATACGTATTTCCGTTCTTTTCAACTCCTCACGAATACTTTGCATCATACCCACAAGTCCATATTTACTAGCACTATAGGCAGCGGCTCCAGCCATAGGAACTTTTCCTAACACCCCTGGAATATGAATGATCAAACCTTTTTTGGCCTCTTTCATAGCGGGCAAAACGGCTTTTGTTACCCAGAAACTCCCAATCAAATTCACTTGGAGAGTTTTGGTAAAATCTTCAGTGGTAAGGGTATCCATCGACTTGATGACGCCTATTCCTGCTGCATTAATCAGAATATCGACCGGTCCGTCTTGTTGAATCGCCAGAATAGTATCAAAAACGTCTTTTTCATTGGTTAAATCCATTAGAAATTGTCTACTGCCTGGAATACCTGCCTCTCCTCCGGCTGCTACTAATTTTTCCTGATTTCTTGCTGTTATGAATACAATGGCTCCTGAACCAGTCAATAGTTTGGCTAGTCGCATACCAATGCCTCCTGAAGCGCCTATTAATAATACTTTTTTCCCTTTCAATGATTCCATAACAAGATTTTATGGGCTTATAAACAATAAGCAGCCCATTTTGTTTTTGATAACAGCATGAATACGGAAATATCACTTCTATTCCCACATCAATTATTCGAAAAAAATAAAGCACTTGCTACGGGGCGAGAAATTTACCTCATAGAAGAATCTCTTTTTTTTAACCAATATACATTTCATCAACAAAAACTCATTTTACATCGGGCTTCTATGAAAGCGTATGCTGATGTGTTAATCAGTAAAGGATTTACTGTATCGTATATTTCTGCCACTGACCCCAATGCTGATATCCGTAGATGTATTCCTGGACTGGCAAAAAAAGACATTCATACCATACATGTTACAGACCCAACCGATGAGTGGTTGATGAAACGAATGCAACATGCTTGTGAAAAAAATGGTATTGAGTTGTTACTTTACAACAATCCCAACTTCATTAATACCCCACCAGAAATCAATGATTATTTTGCCGGTAAGAAAAGCTATTTCCAGACTGATTTTTATATCCATCAAAGAAAACAAAGAAATATACTGCTAACAGATCAAGGACAAGCCCTCGGGGGTAAATGGACTTTTGACACAGATAACCGAGAAAAATATCCCAAGAATACACCGGAACCCTATCACCCATTCCCCTCTATCAATCCATACGTAGAAGAAGCCATCCATTATATTCAAAAACATTACCCAAATAATCCCGGTAAAGCAGGAAACCCTTTTGGTGATTCGCCTCACTTTTATCCTGTTACACATTCCGAAGCACAACAATGGCTACAGGCTTTTTTAAAAGAGAGATTTGCATGTTTTGGCCCTTATGAAGATGCCATGGTGAAAGGTGCTTCTATTTTACATCATAGCGTTCTTACCCCAATGTTGAATATTGGCTTACTGGATCCGAATACCCTCATCGAGTCTGCTTTGGAAACCGGTAGTCAACAAGACATTCCTCTAAATTCTTTGGAAGGATTTATCAGACAGGTACTTGGATGGCGGGAGTTCATTAGGGCCGTGTATCAACGTGAGAATGTAAAACAAAGAACTCGTAACTACTGGGGTTTTACAAGAAAAATACCTGCATCATTTTGGACAGGAACTACCGGCATAGTACCTGTTGATGATGTCATCAAGAAAGTATTAAAAAGTGGTTATGCCCATCATATTGAACGTTTGATGATCTTGGGAAATTTTATGTTACTCTGCGAATTTGATCCTGATGAAGTATATCGTTGGTTTATGGAACTCTTTATTGATTCCTATGATTGGGTGATGGTTCCGAATGTATATGGCATGACGCAATTTGCTGATGGTGGACTCATGACTACCAAGCCCTATATCAGTGGCAGTAACTACATCATGAAAATGAGCAACTATGAAAAAGGAAATTGGCAACAAGTGTGGGATGGCTTATTCTGGCGTTTCATGCATGTGCATCGAGATTTCTTTTTACAAAATCCCAGACTGGGAATGCTGATTACAACTTTTGATAAGATGAAAGAAGAAAAAAAGCAGGAACATTTGAAAACAGCTGAAATATTCCTAGCATCTCTTTCGTAACCACTTCACAAAAATCATATATGCCAAAAAGACCCTGGAACCGCGTAAATCTGCCTGTTTACTCCATCTCTAGTACAGATGGGGAAGGTAACTTCAATATGCATATCATTACTTATGCCAACCAGATCAGTATGAACCCAAAACGTTTTGTTTGTGGTATTTATGAGGGCACTAAAACATTGGAGAATGTGTTAGGTCATAGGGAATTTGTTTTACAACTACTGTCTGAAAAACAATACCGATTGGTAGACTTATTAGGTAAAAAATCAGGACACCAATTCAATAAGATAGAGCGATTAGAAAAAAGAAAACTCATCACAATATGGAATGGTTTTCCTGTTTTAAAAGATGCTTTGGCAGTAATGTTATTGAATTCTATCAGCAGTTTTCCCGGTGGCGATCATACCGGATTTCTGTGTGATGTAGTAGTATATAAAAATTTCAATGAAGGAGAACCATTGACACTAGATACGCTTAGGGCACATAAACTGATTAGAATATGAGTAATCAACCATTTCCAACAGCATTACCCGTTATTCAAGAACGTATTGCCGCAATCAATCCCATGACATACGCCAAAACGAGAAATTTTTTAACAGGGGCTGTTACAAGACTATCCCCGTATTTATCAAGAGGTGTGATTTCTTTATCGCAAGTTCAATCATCTATATTAGCACGATACAGCGCCTACCAATCAGAAAAGCTATTACAGGAACTGGCTTGGCGAGAATACTATCAACGTGTATGGCAAGCCAAAGGCGATCAGATTTTTTCTGATCTTAAACAAGAGCAGCCTCAAGTTCATCATTTTCAAATGCCGGTAGCTGTTTTAAACGCAGCTACGGGTATACAAGCAATAGACGAAGGCATTGAAACTTTATATACAACCGGCTATATGCATAACCATCTTCGTATGTATACATCTATGCTGAGTTGTAATATTGGAAAAGCGCATTGGTTATTGCCATCACAATGGATGTACTATCATTTATTGGATGGAGATCTTGCCAGTAACGCTTTAAGCTGGCAATGGGTAGCGGGAAGTTTTAGCAGTAAAAAATATGTGGCAAATCAAGAAAATATCAACAAGTATACAGGGACCCATCAAATGAACAGTTTTCTTTCTGTACCTTATGATGCTTTTGAAGATTTAAAAGTACCGGAAATACTAAAAGAAAAAAATACACTATCCTTAGCAACCGTTTTACCCGAATCTGATCGGATCGATGAGCATGAAAAGAATGTCTTTGTTTACAATGGCTATCAACTAGACCCTGAATGGCATCAGGGAGAGCCCGGACAAAGAATTCTCTTATTAGAACCTACTCATTTTGAGAAATATCCTGTCAGCGAAAAAGTATTATCATTTATCATCGATTTGGCGAAACAAAACATCCCGCATATCAAATTATTTATAGGATCATTTCAATCATTACAAGAAAAATTTTCCAACGCAACCATTTATTACAAAGAACACCCACTCACCCAACATTATAAAGGAATTCAAGAACCCAGAAAATGGATGTTCCCTGAAGTAACCGGATACTACCCTTCTTTCTTTTCCTATTGGAAGAAATGTGAAAAGTATTTGCGATAATTTCAGAAATTCGCGAATGACAATTACAGAAACAGAGATTTATAAGTATTCTATTCCCATGGTGCCCTTTACGATCGCTACAGGCACCATGCATTATGCGCAGAATATTTTCATTAGAGTACATACCAGTGAGGGTATCACTGGAGTGGGTGAATGTTCTGCCTTTCCCATGATCGCTGCAGAAACCCAAGCCACTTGTTTTGAAATGGCAAAAGATTTTGCCAAACTTTGGAAAGGCAAAGATCCGTTATCAATCGATGAGCGTTTGCATGAATTAGACCTTTTTACAGCCGGTAATTATACTGCCAAAAGTGCTTTTGATCTCGCCTTGTATGATATCTCAGCAAAATATGCAAAACAACCACTCTATCAGTTTTTAGGTGGTCAGCAAAAAAGCATTGAAAGTGATCTTACCATTGGTATTGCTGATCCGGAAACAATGGCTGAAACTGCTCTTGCCTTTAAGCAAAGAGGTGTGCATATGATCAAAGTGAAATTGGGTAAAGACTTTGCTACTGATATAGAGCGTATCAAAAAAATAAGAAATGCTATAGGAGATACCATTATTCTAAGAATCGATGCCAATCAGGGTTGGTCTTTTGAGGATGCAGTCACTGCATTGACTTCAATGGGGCAATACAATATTCAGTTTTGTGAACAGCCCATGCGAAAATGGAATGATCACTTATTGCCTGAGCTATGTAAAATAGCTCCCATACCCATTATGGCTGATGAAAGCGTATTCACGCATCATGATGCAGCAAGAATTATCAGCAACAATGCTTGTCATTATATCAATATCAAATTTGCAAAAAGCGGGGGCATCAGAGAAGCGATACGTATCAATGAAATAGCTGAACAGCATCACATTCAGTGTATGTTAGGAGGCATGTTAGAAAGCAGGATCGCACTCACCGCCAAAGTACATTTTGCAATGGCTACGGAGAATATCAAGTTCTATGATTTGGATACCTGTTTACTAGGACATCAAGAAGACCCTGTAAAAGGAGGTGTTAGGTATGCGGGTATGGAGCTGCAACTAACTGAAGCATATGGAATTGGTGCTGATGTTGATGATCAATATCTATCAAAGCTAGAAAGCATCATCATTTAGTAATAACGTATATCATTATTCACAGTCCTTCTTTAAGGACTCACCCTTCTACCTTATCTTTGCCGAAATTGAATCAATCATGGAAGGGAAAAAAGTGAGTGAGAGTTTTACCATCATGAATGAATTAGTATTACCGAATGATACCAATACTTTCGGTAATTTGATGGGCGGTCGTTTAATGTATTGGATGGATATTGCTGCGGGTATCGCTGCAGGTAGACACTGCAATACACCTAGCATGACAGCATCTGTAGATAATCTAAGCTTTAAGAATCCAATCAAATTGGGAAATGTGGTACATATTGAAGCAAAGGTTTGTCGCGCATTCAATACTTCTATGGAAATCCATATTAAAGTATGGGGAGAAGACCTGCTACATCAATATAAATATGAGAGCAATGAAGCATTCTTCACCTTTGTTGCATTAGATCCTAATGGGAAACCAAGAAGAGTTCCTGAATTGATTCCTGAAACAGAGGAAGAAAAGAGATTGTATGATGGTGCTTTGAGAAGAAGACAGATCCGTCTGATTCTTGCTGGAAAAATGAAGCCGGATGATGCCAATGAATTGAAAGCCCTCTTCATAAAAGATTAGGATTCATTACTTATCCAGAACACTCAATAAATGATGTCTTCCTTTAAGCATATAATCTTTGCTTTGTTCAATCGCGTCCATTACTTGGTCTAAGATAACATCAATAGGCTGGGTATAATCTATGATCATTGGCTCTTTGAATCTAATAGACAGAACAGAGCCTTTTTTCTTGAACGCCAATCCTTTTTTATTAAAAGCCCTCCAAAAACCATTGATGACCACGGGTATTACAACTGGTTGGTTATTTTTGATGATATGTGCCGTACCTTTTCTTCCAGGAGCGAAAGGTTTGGTAGTACCCTGAGGAAAAGTAATGACCCAACTTTTATCTAACGCTTCATCAATTTTCTGTGTATCAGATTCATCACGATTTCTTTGAACATCTTTCCCCTCAGCTCGCCATGTTCTTTTAACGGTTAGCGCTCCACCTAGTTTAAATAAACGACTCAACCAATTTCCATTCATCGTTTCTTCTGCAGCTACGAAATATACATTGGTAAAGGGATTTAACAAATAAAAAGGAAGCCCTAGTTTATTTTGTTTTCGCCACTTCACAGCACAAAAAATATGAATAAATGCTATAACATCAGCAAAATAGGTTTGATGATTGCTAACAAATAATACATTTTTTCTAGGCAACCGCTGAAGATGCTCAGTGCCTTCAATTTTAATGGTATTTACAATGGCCAGACCCGGATATGAAAATATGCCGACAATGGCATACACAATCGAACGGATAACTTTAATATGCTTTAGGCGTTCAGTTAATCGCATAAGGTTGATGTTGGCAAGTCGTGCAAAATAAGAAATGTAATCAAATTGTTAAGTGATTGTTCAAAAAATGACCTTTTGAGGTTAAAAAAATAGAAGCGGAAAGATACTTTTGCGCTGTAAAATCAGATTATGCAATTAAATACGGTGATTTTTGATATTGATGGACTATTAATAGACAGTGAACCACTTTGGAATGAAGCAGCTACCGAATTGTTTCAGCAGTATGGGGTGACTATGACGGAAGAACAATATAAAAGTACAACCGGACTTAGAACCAAAGAGTTTGTGCAATGGTGGTTTCAGTACTTTAATATCGGCGAGTCTGAACTGAAACGAGCGGAACAAAAAATAGTGGAATTGGTATTACACAAGATTGAAAAAAAAGGAAGAATCATGCCCGGAGTAGATTATATTTTCGAATTTTTCCAACGCAAATCATTTAAAATCGGTCTTGCTACATCTTCTCCACCTTCCTTGATTGATCTGGTTGTAAATATTGCAGGAATTGGCAAATACCTACACGCTACTGCTTCGGCAGAGGATTTAGCGTATGGAAAACCACATCCTCAGGTGTATCTAAACTGCGCTGAGTCATTGGGAAGTCAACCCACTCAATGTATTTGTTTCGAAGATTCTTTCAATGGTTTAATTGCAGCAAAAGCAGCCCGAATGAAGTGTGTTATTGTACCACATGTATCTCAACTGAAAGATGAAAGATGGGGCGCTGCTGATTTGAAATTATCTTCTTTACAAAATTTTGGTGAATTACATTTTGATCTAGTGAATGGCGTATAGTATATGGGTGATAGCTTATGGTTCATCGCAATACACTATAAGCTATACACTATATGCCACTAAGCCAATAGCTAAAAAGCCCCGATCATTTACTGACCGGGGCTTTTTTTATTTGAGACTAATCAAAAGATTAGTTTCTGCTTTTCAAATTTGGATGTGGAGCTGGTACTGAGTTTGGACCCGCATCCAATGTTCCTTGAAGATCTACTGTGTTAGCATCACCATCTTGGCCATAAGTAAAGATGAAACGGTTTTCAGATACACCTTGCTTTTCAACCAGATATTTGATTACAGCGTTCACGCGATCCCAGCTTAATTGCTGAGCAGATTTGCTGGATGCACCATAACCAATCACTTTGATATTACAAGCAGGGTTTGCATTGATTCTTGCTGCTACACCATTCAGAATGTTTTGTGCATCTTTTGAAAGTGTTGCTTTTCCTTTGAACTGAATGCTTGGTAAGCTACCGATGTTACACTGAGGTGCGGCTTCAGCAGGCTTCATGTTAGCGATCATGTCTTTGATCTCTTTGCAACATGCAGGCTCAGGACAAGTACCAATACCGTCATTGTTTACAGGGAAGCATTTCTGAGCAGTTAACAGTTCCTTGTCTTTATAATCAGGAACACCATCGCCATCAGTATCTTTAGCACGACCATGCGTATCTACAGGAGCACCGGCAGGTGTATTGGGCTCAAGATCAAATTGATCAGTAACACCATCTTTATCAGCATCAGGAAGCACCACTTTAGGCATCTTCATGTGAGAAGGTGAATTCAACTCGCTGTATACAAAGTTGTTTGGATTGAGCCACCATAAAGGCTGAACTTTCTTAGAAGTATTACCAATATTAAGATTTACACGAGCACTGGTAAATGAAAAATAATCATTGTTATTTCCTGCTCTTACACCATCCAATAAATCATATCCGGGAGCAGTGAATGTAAATTTGTGTTCTAAACCAAAGTTCACCTTATTACTCAATTTGAAAGCAATACCTGCACCCAAATTCAGACCATGATACAATGTAAATGCATTTCTTCCATTAATAGTAGCACCACCAAATGTAGTGATAGTACCTGCTTGACTATTAGGGAAAACTTCATTTTGGTTAAATCCATAGAAAACACTGTAACCACCTGACTGAGCACCGCCTGGTCTTTGGTATAACACTCTGGAAGCATTCAAAGCATAACCAGCAAGCACATAAACATTTGTCTTAGGGTTACCACGATAATGACTTGCAGCATTCAATGAAGCAATTACATCAACCCCAAATTGGTGAGTTTGATTTTTGTAAGCCGGACGACCAGATGATCTTTGAAATGCATTGGGTTCGCCGGATGGCAATAAACCAGTGTAACTACCTCTTACTGAAAATGTATGATTCAATGCTTTACGCAAGGAAATCGTACCGCCTAAACCTAGTTTCGACTTAACATCTCCATTGATAGATACCGCGCCAATACCTGCTCCAAGTTCCCACTGATTGCGTGGTGCTGCAGGATAAGGATACTGGTTATTCAGGAACTCATTATGCTGGGGTAATTTCTTTACAGAAATTTTGGAAGTATCTTTCCAATCCCATCCCCAATCTGTTTGAGCCATACCGATCGACTGTATCAGAACGATCAGTGCCAGTGTTAAAATGTTCTTTTTGCTTGCCATAATTAATGATTGATATTTAATGAGAACTTCTTTTACTTACTCAAAGAAACATTGCAAATTTACATATTATGAAACAAATCGGCAATATTTATACAAATATATTGTTTAAACTTATTGTCAACAATATTCATACCAGACTCAATTTCAATGCAGAACGCTGCATAAAACAGCCGATTGTTAATGGTGATGGCTATATTGCAGCTTATTAAGAACGATGGAATTAGCTAAAAAAGTAATATCAGAGGAACTGATTCATTTTGAAAGGCATTTCAGGGAAGCTGTTAAAAGTAGAGTGGCCTTACTTGACCGTATTATGGAATATATCGTAAAACGGAAAGGTAAGCAGCTAAGACCCATGTTTGTATTATTGAGTGCCAGACTGGGTGGGGATGTTAATGATAGTACTTACAGAGCAGCATCTTTGGTGGAACTTTTGCATACTGCGACATTGGTTCATGATGATGTAGTAGATGATGCCATGGAAAGACGTGGATTCTTTTCCATCAACGCACTATGGAAAAATAAAATTGCAGTTCTTGTTGGCGATTATCTTCTTTCAAAAGGACTTTTATTATCGCTCAATAATAAAGATCATGAAGTACTGAGAATTTTGTCTGAAGCAGTAAGACTCATGAGCGAAGGTGAATTACTTCAAATAGAAAAAGCCAGAAAACTAAATCTACAAGAATCTATTTATTATGAAATAATTAATGGAAAAACAGCCTCTCTTTTAGCCTCCGCCTGCGCCGCAGGAGCTTCCACTACTTTTACAAATGAACAAGATGTAGAAAAAATGAGACTATTCGGTGAAAAAGTAGGAATGGCATTTCAAATCAAAGATGATCTCTTTGATTATGGATCGGAAGACGTGGGGAAACCCACCGGTAATGATATCAAAGAAAAAAAGTTAACACTACCATTGATCTATACACTCAATAATTGCGCCCCTGATATTAGAAGAAAAATCATTTATATCATTAAAAACGAAAACGCACAAAAAGACAAAGTAAAATTTGTGATTGACAGTGTTATTGGTACAGGCGGAATTACATACGCTACTCAGAAAATGTTTGCCTTCCGTGATGAAGCGTTAAAAATACTGCATCAATTTCCACATTCTACATGCAGAGATGCATTGGAAGAACTGGTTCGCTATACTACAGACAGAAATTATTAATGACCAAACGTTGGAACATATTAACAACCGATGTTGAGAAGATATTATCCCTTCATGAAGCATTAAAAATTAACAAAACCCTTTGTTCGATTCTTGTACAACGAGGTATTGATACCTACGATAAAGCTAAAGATTTTTTCAGACCACAACTTACACAATTACACAGTCCATGGAGCATGAAAGATATGGACAAAGCTGTGAACAGAATTCTTCATGCTTTTCAGCAACATGAAAAAATTCTTGTTTTTGGAGATTATGATGTGGATGGTACAACCGCTGTTGCATCTATGTATCAATACCTTTCAGCTATTTATGATCAGGTTGATTTCTATATCCCTCACCGTTATCGTGAAGGGTATGGTGTTTCAAGAATAGGAATTGATTATGCAAAAGAAACAGGTGTTACACTCATCATTTCACTGGACTGTGGTATCAAATCTGTTGAATTGATCAAATATGCAAAATCAATCAATATTGACTTTATAATTTGCGACCACCACTTACCTGACCAAGAAATACCACCCGCCGTAGCTATTCTAAATCCTAAACAAAAGGATTGCACTTACCCCTACAAAGAATTATGTGGGTGTGGAGTGGGTTTCAAATTAATGACTGCCATCAGTGAAAAATTATCCCTGCCTGAAAGCTCACATTTGGCATATTTAGATCTCGTAGCAACCGCCATCGCTGCAGATATTGTTCCAATAAGTGGTGAAAATCGAATACTTGCTTATTATGGCTTGGAGAAAGTGAATCAAAATCCTTGTGCAGGTATCAAAGCCTTGATGCAACTGGCCGCTGTTCAAAAAAAGATGCATATCACGAACTTGGTTTTTATCATAGCACCAAGGGTAAATGCTGCCGGCAGAATGGATGATGCAAAAAAAGCGGTTCAGCTCTTTATTGAAAAAGATCCTGTGAAAGCCATGGCTTTTGCTGAAATGTTACACAGTGATAATGCTGATCGCAAAGAAGCAGATAGCTCCATAACAGAAGAAGCATTGGCATTAATTGAAGCCGATCCCGCATTTCCCAATAAAAAAACTACAGTTGTTTATCAAGCGCATTGGCATAAAGGAGTAGTAGGAATCGTGGCGAGTAGATTGATTGAAAAACATTACCGTCCAACTATAGTATTGACCAAAAGCGGAGAATATATTGCGGGTAGTGCCCGTAGTGTAGCAGGATTTAATTTGTATGAAGCCATTCACGCTTGCCGTGAACACCTTTTAGGATATGGAGGACATTTTGCTGCAGCCGGCATGACTTTATTACCTGAAAAAGTCAATGACTTTGCCGTCGCATTTGAAAAAGCGGTACAGGAACAAATAAACCCTGAACAACTCATTCCGGAAATAATAATTGACGCCCCTATTCATTTTGAGTCGATCACACCTACCCTTTATAATATTCTTACACAAATGGAACCATTTGGTCCTGATAACATGCGACCTGTTTTCATTGCTGAGAAAGTATACGATACCGGTTTTTCAAAAATTGTAAAAGAACAACATATCCGATTTGTGGTGAAACAAAGAAATATTACCCTTACAGGTATCGGATTCAATATGTCGAATAAATTTGAATTGCTACAACAACAGCAGCCACTTGATCTTGTCTTTACATTGGATGAAAATGAGTGGAATGGAGAAAAATCGATTCAACTGAAAATAATCGATGTAAGATTAAGTAACTGATCTAATATTTAATATAATATCCCCTTCAATAGGGTAAGCAGTACAAGTCAATATTCTACCATTCTTCATTTCATCTTCCATCAATACATCATTTTTATACATCCAAACTTTCCCTTTCATACAGGTGGCAGAACAAGTTCCACACTGACCGGCTTCGCAACTAAAAGGCAATTGTATTCCATTACGTTTGGCAGACTGTAAAATGGTATCAGGATATTTGCTTATCCACGATACCTGTTTTCCATTTTCGATCAAAGTAATGGTATGTGCCGCAACATCAGGAGGAACTATTCTTACTGATGGATATTCTATCACAAACTGCTCTTTTTTGATTTGCTCATTCATAAACCCCATCCCACGCGCAACCATAGTAACCATTAACATATATTGAAATGGACCACACAAATACAACCAAGTATTCATTTTGTTATCACCCACTTCTTGGGTAAGTATTTCACTCACTATTGAACTACTCAACCTAGCTTTTCGATAATCAGACTCATCACTGAAGAAGAAATAAACAGAAAAAAGAGACCTGTATTCAGACGAAAGTTTCATAAGGTCTGTATAAAAAATAACATCCTTTTTTGATTGATTACTATACACCAAAACAATTCGATCAGCCATTTGATTCTTTAGCAATGCCTTGATTTGCGAATAAATGGGTGTAATACCACTTCCGGCAGCAAAAAAAACAAAACTTTTTTTTGAAATGATTCGACCTGTATGGGGTAAAGTAAAAAAGCCAGCCGGAATCAACCCTGTAAGAATATCCCCGGCTTTCACTTTTTCAACCAATATGCGCGAATAAGATCCGTTAGGAACTCTTTTGACGGTTATACTTAGTGGTTCATCTGGAATGGATGATATAGAATAACTCCTTCGCTCCTCTTCACCGGTTCTGGTTGAAAAAATAAATGTAATAAATTGTCCTGCTTCATATTCAATGATCGCACCTATCGTATCCAACACCAACGTTACAGCACTATCGGTTTCCTTTATTACACTTTTCACTAAATATTGCATGCAAGCATATTAATCACCGTGAAAATAATCATTACAGATCAGTATCATGCACAAAAAACGGTCTGCTTAAGCAGACCGTTACACAATTGTATCTTTACTCTATCAAGCTTTTACTTGTTCAGATTGCAACAACTCAACACTCCTATTGATGAAATTGGTAAGATCATTCCCTTTCAGCAATCCTTGTGAAAGCAGCGCCAAATCTGCAAGGTTACGAACCTGTTTTTGCTGTATATCTGTATTCGTTTCTTTCAGTAACTGCTGATAAATAGGATGATTACCATTCACTGTAAGTGTTACTTCATCTGGCATCTGAGCATAGAATGCGGTCATACCACCACCAACACCGGCCATATCTTTCATTCGACGCATAAATTCCGGGCGAGTCGCAATGACCGGAGCTGTTTCCGGACTCAATCCTTTGACTTCAGTGGTCACATGTAAATCAGGAATGGTTAATGTAAACAGTTCTTTTAATTTGTCTGACTCTGTTTGATTTAAAACAGATTGATCAGTTTCCTGTTTATCAATCAAGTTATCTACGATATCTGCATCCACTCTTACAAAGCTTACATTCTCCCATTTCATTTCCATGGTATTAATGAAAGCAGCATCCACCAATGTTTCCATTTTTACAACAGTATATCCTTTCCCCTTACATGCCTGAACATACGCATCTTGCTGAACAGGATTGGTGGTATACAAGATGATCTGTTTCCCTTCTTTATTTTTTTGCAAAACCTCAGTGGCTGTTTTATACTCTTCCAATGTGTAGAATTTCCCATCTACATCTTCCATGATGAGGAACTTATTGGCTTTTTCCAGAAATTTATCATCAGTCATCATACCATACTTCACAAATAATCCCAGACTCTCCCATTTTTCTTCAAAAGAAGTTCTTTCATTACGGAAAATTTCTTCCAGTTTGTCGGCTACTTTTTTGGTGATATGTGCATTGATTTTTTTCACATTCGGATCACCTTGTAAATAGCTTCTACTTACGTTCAGTGGAATATCAGGACTATCAATTACACCATGCAACAGCATCAGGAACTCTGGAACAATATCTTTTACCTCATCCGTAACAAATACTTGGTTACAATACAACTGGATCTTATCTTTTTGGATCTCATAACTCTGTTTGATCTTTGGGAAGTACAAGACCCCCGTTAAATTGAATGGATAGTCTACATTGAGATGAATCCAGAAAAGCGGTGTTTCTCCAAAAGGATATAGTTCGCGATAGAATTTTTCATAATCTTCTTTAGATAACTCCGATGGTTTTTTGATCCAGATCGGATGGGTATTATTAATGGCTTTTTCTTCCCCTTCTTTTTTCTCCCCTTCTTCGGAGAAATAAATAGAAATGGGTAAAAATTTACAGAATCGTTCCAGAATACCTTTGATACGTGAAGCCTCTAAAAATTCTTTGCTTTCTTCATTGATATGTAATACAATCTTAGTTCCACGCTCATTGTAATCGGTTTCATACAATTCATACTCGGGACTACCATCACAACTCCAGAAAACTCCGCTTCCATCTTTAAAACTTTTTGAATGGATATCCACTTTATCGCTCACCATGAATGCGCTGTAAAAACCCAATCCAAAATGACCAATGATACTTGCATCTTTATATTTATTGACAAATTCTTCAGCGCCGCTAAATGCCACCTGGTTGATATATTTATCTACCTCCTCAGCGCTCATACCCACACCACGATCAATGATACTCAATGTTTTTTCTTTGGTATCAAGTATTACATCGATACGCAATTCACCAATATCACCTTTTGCTTCACCAATAGAAGAAAGTGTTTTTAGTTTTTGGGAAGCATCTACTGCATTACTCACCAACTCACGAAGGAAAATTTCATGATCACTATACAGGAATTTTTTAATAATGGGGAAAATGTTCTCCGTTTGTACACGAATCTGACCTTTTTGCATGGCTCACTTGTTTTGGCGCAAATGAACAAAGAAAATACCAAAGCAGCCGAAACTGACAGGTTGACAAGTTATCCACAAAGCGGAAAATTAATAATTGGTTGATGTTACGAAAAATTGTCATTATAGAGGAAATTCTACATTTGTCTTTCCAAAATCAAACTCAAATCCATGAGAAAACTGTACCGCAACCGTTTTATCGGACTGCTTTGCCTTGTTTTAGTTACTGTAGTAACAGAAGCTCAAATAATAGGATGGAATTTTAATACAGCCAATCCTTCAGCCACTACCACAAATATTACGGCTTCAGATATTGGCAGAGGCAATAATAATGGTACTACCAATGACCTAATCACTACTACTTCTCCATCCGGTACCTATCCGGGTTTTTCGGCAGGCGGTAATGCAGGTGTTGCAGCCAGAATTGGCGCATTAAACCAAGCTGTAAATGGCAGTGCTTATTTTGAATTTACGCTTACACCCGCCAATGGTTATTCCTTCAGTTTAACCGGTATCAGTTTTGGCACCAGAAGCACCAGTACTGCTCCACAAGCCTATAGTATTCGATCTAGTGCCGATAATTATACCACAGACATTGCTACTGGCACTATTAGCAATAACAGTGTTTGGAGTTTAAAAACACATACAGGTATCGTTTTCAACGCATATTCAGCTACTACTTTCAGGATATACGGTTATAATGGTACTGGTTCACCGGCTGCCAATACCACCAACTGGCGTATTGATGATCTTGCACTCACTGTCAGTGCAGGTATTCCTATGAATATATCTACATTGTCAGCACTTTCATTGAGCAATGGTTCTTTAACACCTTCATTTTCATCCAATAATTTTTCATACAGCAGTACTGTTCCTGCTTCTGTAAGTAGTATTACCATCACACCTGTTGCTACCGATGCACAGGCAGCTATTGCGGTAAATAACGTACCTGTAGCAAATGGAAATGCTTCTCAAACAATTGGGTTAAATACGGGTGTAAACAATATCGCTGTAAGAGTAACTGCACAGGATGGTATTACTGTATCCACTTACACTATTCAGGTTACGCGCGAAGCACCGGGTAACCCACTATTATTTGCCAACCCTGTTAATTTTGATCTTGGCAACCAATGTATCAATACCACCACTAATACTTCTTTTGTTGTAAACGGCACTGATTTAGACGGAAGTCCGATTACCATCACTGCGCCGAATGGATTTAGTTTGTCTACCACTGCCAATGGAATTTTCGGAAACAGTATTTTGCTGAATTATACCGGCAGCACATTAAACCCCACCACTGTTTATGTACGTTTTACGCCGATTGCTGTTCAGTCCTATCAAAATAGTTTTACATTGTCCGGGGGTGGAACTGTTCTTTCATATTCTGTAAGTGGAAATGGTGTAAATAGTACTGCTTCTGTAAATACACAACTCATCAGCAATATTGGGTCCACGACTGCGACGTTAAGAGGAGATATCACTAATACAGGTTGCTCTGCTGCTTCGATATACGGATTTGAATACAGCATCACGAATAATTTTGCAAATGGTACAGGCATTGTTGTTAGCTCCAATAATTTATCTGGAAGCAACTTTAGTGCTGCTCTTAACGGATTGGCTCCTAACACTACCTACTATGTAAAAGCTTTTGTTACCAATGCCGGTGGAACTGCCTATGGTCCACAACAGTCATTTACTAGCACTGCCAAACCTGTTATCATGGCAGAACAGACTGCATTGGCATATACACAAAACTTCGACAATATTTCTAGCTGGTCCAATGGCTTTGTATCTGATAATGGTGCTAACAATTTCGGTCCTGTAGCAGTGAATACCAATGGAACCATCCCCAATGGTATCAGAACCACCACAGCAACCAATGTTTTTGCTGCAAGTACTTCAACTGGGGTTCAACGTGGAAGCGGAAGCCTTGCTTTATTGTCCACTGGTACAACAGATAATAATACTGCTGGGGCTGTTGAGCCTCTACTCGACTTT
>JACVCQ010000398.1 GCA_016741945.1 Chitinophagaceae bacterium | reverse complement strand
CTCCAGCTCTGTTTGTAAATAATTATCCGGTGTATGTGCAAAACCTTCCTGCGCTTTTCTTTGGGCATATAATTTAATAAGATCGAATGCAATCTCCTTAACCTTCGTTTTAGTCTTCTCTTTCAATCTTACCCATACATCACTTCCTAATTTATTGATCTTAGGTACAGTTCCTTCCTTACCGGTATACTTAGAAATTTTGTGAAGTGAATTGATATTGACATACAAAATATCACTGTCTTTATAAATAATCCGAACGGCTTCTTGCAGTTTTCCATTCACTTCTAATTTCTGAAGTCCACTATAAGTACCAACTCCATGATCAATATGCGTTACATAATCACCAGGTTGAAGATCACGAAGCGTTTTAAGTGTAAGTGCTTTGTTTTTATTATATGCTTGCTTGACCTTGTATTTATGATAGCGTTGGAATATTTGATGATCAGTATAACAAACGATTTTCAGATCTTCATCAATAAAACCCTCATGAATGCTAGAAGGAACTGGAACAAACTGAATCTCTGTTTTCAGATCTGCAAAAATGCTATTCAATCGCTCAAGTTGTTTTACTTGCTCAGCGAAAATATAAATGCTGTACTTAGCAGCTTCATGAGCTGTTAGATCTTTGATTAAAAGATCGAACTGTCTGTTAAATGCAGGTTGTGTTCGGGTAGCAAATTCTATTTCAGTATTGGCTAGTTGTGGTTTGTAACCGAATTCAACAATATGCCTTTTCTCCAATTGTTCGCTGATCACTTTCAATGGAACAAAATCTGCTGCTGATACTTCTTTCAATACACGTATATCTTCTTCCTCTTCATTGGCCTTCATTTGATAGCCTTCTTTCAGCAATTGCATAAAACCTTCCATTTCATCATATTGCTGTTGCACTTTTTCAGCAATTACATCCCAATCTTTCAACCAAATGATCGTGTTCGCACTTATAAAATCAAAGAGAGATACTTTTTCTTCCGTACTGAATTGAGTTTCTACATTCGGAATAATGTTGACTTGTAATAATTTCCGTTCACTCAACTGTGTTTCCGGATCAAAAATTCGGATACTATCTACTTCATTGCCGAATAATTCAACACGATATGGCTTTTCATTCCCAAAAGAATAAATATCTAGAATACCACCTCGTACGGCAAATTGTCCGGGTTCATACACAAAATCAGTTCTTTCAAAACCATACATCACAAACAATTCCATTAAGCTTTCCGGATTAATGGTGTCATTGGTTTTAATGGTAATAATGTTACTGCTCAAGGTTTTCGGAAGTACCACTTTTTCAAAAATGGCTTCGGGGTAAGTAACCAGTATTTTTTTATTTCCGCCCGTAGCTAACTTGGTAAGTGCTTCTGTTCGAAGCATTACATGTGAACTATTTAAAATGCGGAAATTTTTCCTATTTTTAAAAGAAGAAGGAAAATAAAAAAGGTCAAGTGCTTGGGTAAGATTCTCCAAAGTGTTATGAAAATAAGCAGCTTCTTCGGCATCATTTAAAATGACCAAATGATTCAATCCTGAACTAGCTTGGTGATTGAATACAGCACTCACCACAAATTCTGCACTACTTCCTTGAAGATTTTTAAGAAAAATTTGCTGGGATTGAGCAAAAGAAAGCTTGTCCCCCAACTGAAAAAGGCGGGGGTTATTTTGATACTGCTCCAGCAACACATTCAAATTCATAACAGCTTCAATCCCATTACCTATTACCTCTAAATGTCTGTAATACGGGTAGCAAAGATAACCTTAGAAATCAATATGTAGCTGATGAATTAATGGTGATATTGAAAGAGGTTACTTTGTTAGCTTCAACAGTTACCAACTGTATGTTATTTTGACTGTCAAAGGAATTAGCAAAAAAGAACTTTCCTTGTTGCACAAAAAGGGAATAAGTACCGGGAGGTAAAGCAACTCTAAAAGTACCTGTACTGTCTGACAGAACAGAAGCAACCTTTCGAGTGTTAATTGCCGTATATAAGGCAGAAGTCTCAACCCTTTGAACTTGTGACAAATGAGTAGGTTCATAGACCAGTAGTGTTACTGATACTGGATGGGGTTTGTTTTCAGGGGCACCTTTCATGGGCATTTGGTTGCCTCTTAATTCAGTGATAATTCCGGATATACCTTGGGTTATTTGGCCTGTTTGTGATCGAATGGTTGTTTTACAGGCAAAAAATGTTAAAAAAGCTGATATGACTACAAAAAGATTATGCCTCATGCTTCACTTTGAATGGTGAAAGTATCTAATTTAGTAATACTACCCGGGGACAAGCCCTGAATAATCATGAAGTTAAATTAAACTATACTATGCTGAGAAGAATTTTACCCATTTTTATCATTGCTACCGTCTTGGTATTGGTTGCTGATGCTCAAGTATCTACCAATGTACAAGCGTTAGATGCTACTGCCCGGGGTATTAGATTAAGAGAAAGAAGTGAATACACAAAAGCCTTATCATTAGCCAAACAAAGAGACTGGCCATTGATCATTAACGGAAGAAATGGTACAAGGGGTGTATTAGTGGGTGTTGATGCATTCAATTTTCCAAAATATTATATCACGCATAACAACAGTATAGCAGCTGCAACCACAAGAACCAACCAATTATGGCCGGGTGGGATAACCGGATTAAATCTATCAGGAAGCTCTCCGAATATGAGAAATAAAATTGGCATCTGGGATGGCGGTACTATTCTCAGTGCACATGTTGAACTTACTGGAAGGATTACACAGAAAGACAATCCCCCATCAATCGATAACCATTGCAAAAACCGGACTATTATACACAACTGACGATGCCGACGAGCGTACGCGATAATAGTTAAGTATAACTAAAGAAGCGCAGAA
>JACVCQ010000397.1 GCA_016741945.1 Chitinophagaceae bacterium | reverse complement strand
TACTTACTTCTGATGGAAAAAAGATATTGAGTAACTGGTTAAAAAAATGATGTGTAAAGCATACCCATGAAAACAATATGAAAAAGATATTACAATACTTATTTGAACATAAAACCTTTAGTCGTGAAAAGGCTAAAGAGATCTTACTGCAAATGTCTTCCGGACAATTCAATGATGCGGAGATCGCTTCTTTTATTACCGTTTTTCTTATGAGAAGCATCACAATTGAAGAATTACAGGGCTTTAGAGATGCATTATTGGAATTATGTGTTCCGGTAGATATGAAAGGTCGAGCTGTTATGGACATTGTTGGAACAGGTGGAGATGGGAAAAACACGTTTAATATTTCTACTTTATCATGTTTCATCGTAGCAGGTGCCGGACAACAGGTTGCTAAACATGGTAATTATGGAGCATCTTCTGTAAGTGGGGCATCGAATGTGATGGAGCAATTGGGTTATCGTTTTAAAAATAATGTAGATGAATTGAATAAAGAATTGGATCAAACCAATATCTGTTTTCTACATGCTCCATTTTTTCATCCTGCATTAAAAGTGGTGGCACCCATTCGTAAGCAACTAGGCGTACGTACGTTTTTTAATATGCTGGGACCCATGGTAAATCCGGCCGCACCTGCTTATCAATTGGTAGGGGTGTATAATTTGGAAATGGCTCGTATTTATAATTATCTCTTACAAGAAACAGGGAAAGCTTTTACGGTGATTCATAGTTTAGATGGGTATGATGAAATATCCTTGACCAATGATACCAAAGTGATTACTAATGAAGGGGAAAAAATTCTGACACCGGAGCAGTTGGGTAAAAGAATGGTGATGCCAGAAGATATTTATGGAGGGAATACCGCAGAAGAAGCGGCACGTTTATTTGTAAAGATCATCAAAGGAGAAGGAAGTTGGGCACAGAATGCTGTTGTTTTGGCTAATGCTGCGATGGCATTGTTCGGAACTGGAGAGTATATTAGTTATGATGATGCTTATGCTGCTGCTGTAGAGAGTCTGGAAAGTAAAAAAGCCTATCAAACATTAGAACAACTGATTAACCTGCAATAACATGAATATATTAGATACCATTGTTGCAAAAAAAAGGATAGAAGTGGCTGCTGCAAAAGCAAGTGTATCCATTGAAGCATTGACACAACAAGCTTTTTTTTCCAGAAGTACTTATTCACTTTGTGCCTTTTTGCAAGATGAGATGCGTACAGGTATCATTGCGGAGTTTAAAAGGAAGTCGCCTTCAAAAGGTGTGATCAATGCTACAGCCGAGGTAGAAGAAGTAACAACCGCCTATGCAGCTGCAGCATCCGGTATTTCTGTATTAACGGATACTGATTTTTTTGGAGGTAATCAAGACGATCTAAAAAAAGCGCGTATCCAACAAGTGCCGATACTTCGTAAAGATTTTATGATTGATGAATACCAAATATATGAAGCCAAAGCTATGGGTGCAGATGTCATTCTTCTTATTGCGGCATGTCTTACACCTGATGAAGTCAATCAATTAGGTGCATGTGCAAAAGGATTGGGATTAGAGGTATTACTGGAAATACATGATGAAACAGAATTGTCGCATATCAGTGATATGGTGGATATGGTAGGTGTGAATAATAGGAATCTGAAGACTTTTGAAGTAGATATTAATACTTCTTTGCGATTGATAGCGCAGATACCGGCAGGCAAACCTGCTGTTGCAGAAAGTGGTATTAGTAATGTGGATACAATCGTAACTTTACGCAAAGCCGGATTCAGCGGTTTTTTGATCGGGGAAAATTTCATGAAAGAACCCCAGCCTTCGGTTGCCTTTGCTGATTTTATCAATCAACTAAAAGCAAAGCAAAATGCGTATTAAAGTCTGTGGAATGACACAAGTTGAGCAGATTAAACACCTGGATGAAATGGGTGTGGAGTTTGCCGGATTTATTTTTTATCATAAATCGCCCCGGTACGTATTCAAACACATGCCCAGACCTGAAATCAAAAAAATCAGAGGGCAACATATTAATAAAGTAGGGGTGTTTGTGAACGCTCCTGTGGAAGAATTGTTAGAGATCGTAGATGAGTGTGGTTTACAGATGGTTCAGTTGCATGGAGATGAAACACCCAAGTATTGTGAGAAAGTAGCCGATTATATAGACGTAATCAAAGCTTTTCGTTTGCGAGAAGATGATCAGGTACTCTGGAAGATCAAGGATTATCAAGATATCGCAGATATGTTTTTGTTTGATACAGAAGGTGCAGGATATGGAGGAACCGGTAAGAAGTTTGATTGGTCAGCATTAAAAGGATTACAAATCAATAAACCATTTTTTCTCAGTGGAGGGATTGGTCCGGATGATGTAGCTGATATCAAAAACTTTATTCAGGATCCGGTTGCGAAAGATTTGTTTAGCTTGGATGTGAATAGCAAATTTGAAACCATTCCCGGATTAAAAGACATGCAGGCTGTTGAAAAATTTGTAAATGAGATCAAAACGATTAAATGATGACAACTAGTTTTCAGAACCCGAATGTGCAAGGTTATTACGGACAGTTTGGTGGAGCGTATATCCCTGAAATGTTACATCGTAATGTGGAAGAACTGCGTGAACAGTATTTGTCGATTATGAATGATCCTGTTTTTAAAGCAGAGTTTGATGAATTGTTGCAGGATTATGTTGGCAGACCTACGCCTTTATTCTTGGCTGAAAGATTGAGTCGGGAATTCAATACCACCATTTATCTGAAGCGTGAAGTCCTCTGTCATACAGGTGCACATAAAATCAACAATACGATTGGACAAATTTTATTGGCACGTCGTTTGGGTAAAACCAGGATCATTGCAGAGACAGGTGCCGGTCAGCATGGTGTTGCCACGGCTACTG
>JACVCQ010000396.1 GCA_016741945.1 Chitinophagaceae bacterium | reverse complement strand
ACGAGGCACCATACATTCCTGTAACCACACTTTATCTGCACCCATTTCTTTGAGCACTTTTTCGCCCCAGGCTTCGGCTTTATACATTTGAGGGGAACCTGCTATTCTTCCACCTATTTGCTTGGTCAATTGGTATAAAAGGTCATAAGCCTTCCCATTTCTCAATATTTCATCAGAGATCTTTTTGATGACAGCAGCATCTTCCTGCTGTGCAAAGCCGCCAAATGGCAGTACTAATAAAAGAAAGTATAGTTTTTTCATACCACTAAAGTTAATGATTTGTCATGTTTCCTACGCCTTTGATGAGTGGAGAACTGTATTGTGATAAATATTGTTAATTGCGGGGTATCTTTGAAAGATGGATTCCTGATTGATTATCCTAGTTATTGTATAGACTCTCTTGTTGTAGATTGAAGTATGAACCACAGAGGGCGCAGAGGTTTGCACAGAGTTGCACAATGTATACTAGTACAATATTAATAGACTTGAATCGTCAAATCAAAGATCCCCGAAGGGGTCCTTCGGACAAAAATTTAAAAATCGAATATGCGTATAGGAATTGTTTGTTATCCAACATTTGGTGGTAGTGGCGTACTGGCGACGGAATTGGGAAAGGCACTGGCAGATGAAGGTCATCAGGTACATTTTATTACTTACCAGCAACCGGTGAGATTGAATGTTTTTAATGCTAATATTTTTTATCACGAAGTGCGTGTTCCTACTTATCCGCTTTTTGATTATCCGCCTTATGAAGTAGCATTGGCTAGTACCATGGTAGATGTGATCATGAATCATGACCTAGATCTGTTACACGTACATTATGCCATACCTCATGCTTCTGCTGCCTATATGGCTAAGCAGATTGTAAAACAAAAAGCCAATCGAAGTATTCCCGTTATCACCACCTTACATGGTACAGATATTACCTTAGTGGGCAAAGATAAAACCTATGAACCGGTTGTTACTTTTTCAATCAATGAAAGCGATGCCATCACAGCGGTATCGAATAACCTGCGTGAAGAGACTTACAAATCATTTCATATTCAGAAGGAGATAGAAGTTATTCATAACTTTGTTGATGTTGCACGATTTGATAAAAAGCCCATTGATGCATTTAGAAAAGTGATTGCTCCCAATGGAGAAAAAATATTGATCCATGCATCTAATTTTCGTAAAGTCAAAAGAGTGATTGATGTAGTGAAAATATTTGCGGCAGTAAGAAAAGAAATGCCTGCTAAACTTTTGATGGTAGGTGATGGACCTGAAAGACCCGGCACAGAGGAGTTAACCAGAGAATTGGGAATTGAAGATGATGTTCGTTTTTTAGGTAAACAAGAACAAATGGAAGATATTTTAGCAGTAAGTGATGTTTTTGTATTGCCATCTGAATATGAAAGTTTTGGTTTAGCAGCTTTGGAAGCAATGGCTGCCAGAACAGTAGTGATCAGTTCAAATGCAGGTGGACTGAGTGAAATCAATATACAAGGTGAAACCGGTTTTATGGCCAATGTAGGTGATGTAGCAACCATGAGTAAGTCGGCTATTACCTTGTTAAAAGACGCACAACATCTGGAAACCATGAAAGAAGCCGCTTATGTGCAGGCGTGTAGATTTGATATCAAAAATATTATTCCTCTTTACGAAAAATTGTATAGCAGATTTTGTAGAATGGGGCCTTGTTAGATATTATTAAAGAGCTATTACTTTAATAATAAATAAAACATATAAGAGCATAAACATTAGCCCTTCCCAAACGGAGATCTTTTTATCCTGGGTTAATAAGTAAAATAATAATCCACAAGCAGCCATAAAGGGTAATGAAAAACTGATTAAATTATTAGGCACCTGAATAGTACCAAATAGTGATGCTATAGATGGTATCACCAGCGTATTAAAAACGGATGACCCAAGAATATTACCTATTGCCATTTCTGCTTTTCCCTGATTGATTGCAGCAATATTAACAGCTAATTCAGGCAGTGTTGTTCCTAATGAAAGTAAAGTGAGTGCAATAATAGATCGTGGTATGTGTAGACTAGTGGCTATTTGATCTAAAGAGCTCACTGTATAATCTGCTCCGAAATAAATCCCTGCGCATGCTAACAATAAAAATAACATGCTCTTAAAAGGGAATGATTGGTTTTGAATAGCCTTATTACTATCAAGTTCAGTAACACCTCCTTTGATCAGATAAATCGCATACACAATAAAAATAAAAAGTCCGATAATAGACTCAGAAAAATCCATTACACCATCATAGGCTATAACAACAAAATAAATAAAACTGCCAATTAGAAAATGGAGGTCAATATATAGATACGAACTAGATAGCGTAATCGTTTTCCTATTCAACACCACCGCAACGCCCGTTATAAGTAATAAGTTGGAAATATTGGCTCCCATAATATTTCCCGGCAATATTTCAGATACTCCTTTGTTAATAGAAATAAGACCGGAAATTAGCTCAGGTAAGGAAGTACCAATACCTACGATAAATATACCAATAACGAAAGAGGGCAATTTCATCCATGTACCAATGATTTCTGCAGATGTAGTAAAAAACCGAGCAGATATGATCAGCACAAATAAAGCAACGGAAAAAATCAGTATTTGTGTAAGCATAAAAGAGAAGATATTTTGATCGAGTGATCAATCTTATAAAGATACTTCAGATCCTAACATCACACACTTCACAAATACTTTTATGAATCATTTCACAAACCGTATACAACTCGTCATGAGTAATAATCAACGGAGGTGCAATACGAAGACAATCTGATGCAAACAAAAACCAATCTGTAATCAATCCATTTTGAACACAGTGATGGACTATTTTTTGATTGGTAGCATCATCTTGGAATCGAAGTGACATCCATAACC
>JACVCQ010000395.1 GCA_016741945.1 Chitinophagaceae bacterium | reverse complement strand
TATGCACGTTCTAGAACACATAGGACTAGGTCGGTATGGGGATCCAATTGACCCTATGGGAATGAAAAAAGCCTGTCATGAACTGACTCGTATTCTTGCCAAAGGCGGTGAGCTTTTGGTTTCTTTTCCGGTTGGTAAACCCAAAGTAGTATTCAATGCACACAGGATATTGCATCCGGTAAAGATAATGGAGTATTTCCCCGGACTTACTTTAAAAACCTTTGCTATGGTTGGAGACCAGGGGGGATTGAGACTTGATAGTAAACCTCAAGATGCAATCGATATGAATTTTGCCTGCGGAATGTATTGTTTCACAAAAGAATAAACTTGTACCAGAATATTTTATGGAATATCCTTTAGTTTCCATTGCAATAATTAGTTTTAACAGACTTCACTATTTAAAAGCTACGCTTGAATCTGCACGGGAATGCATACAATACCCAAATATCGAATGGATCGTTAGCGACAATAGTTCGAAAGAACCAGGATTGCGGGAGTATGTCGAGGGATTGGATTGGGTGCAGATTAAGATATTTGGCGACCAGACGCATGCCGAAGCAATGAATGAAATAGTTCAGATTGCAAAAGGGGAGTATATTTTTATATGGCCAGAAGATGTACAGTTTGTAGTAAAAGGCGATTGGCTGAAAGATGTAGTTGAATTACTTGATAATCACAGAGATGTAGGCAGCATTGGTCTTAATTTCTTGCGAAGAAAAACATATCGCACTTTACTAACCTACAGAAAATGGTTACAATTCAAAATGATAGCGGCAGAGCTCCGTTATTTCAAACATAAATTCCGCTTATCAAAAACCATTGTTTCATCAAGAGGGTTTAAGGCATTCACATTGGGTTTCATATGGCCAGGTATTTGTGGATCGGGTATCCCGTCGGTAGCCAGAACACAAGTATGGAGAGAAATGGGTCCATGGAAATCTACTAAAACAGCCACTACTGCAAATATTATTGATTCTTCACTAGGCTCGGAGGAAGATATGGTTAGGCGATTTTATAAGAAAGGAATTCCTCTGCAACAGGCTTGCCTTTATATTTCAGTAGCCGCAGATATTATTAATGATTCAATGGGTGCAAAAGCAAAAGTTCGCAAAGGATTCAGGTATGGAAACTATACCGCTCCTCCTAACGGGCACTTTTATTATGAATTGATAGACCTAGATAAAATAACATTTAATGTTGATTACCCTATTGCTTTTGAAGATATCATTACCCCTACTTTTTTTGAATTGCCTTTAGATAAGAATGGAGATATGCTAAAAGCAGCAATTAATATGACAGTAAAAACGCAACTTCCCTGATCTTCCCCATATATGCTAACTAATAATAATGATTTTTCCGACGTAAAATTGCTTTTTGTTTATAAAAACAATTCTCAAGATCCTACTCAGAAATCTCTAATAAATTCATTTCCAAGATTTCTAAAGGGATTCCAAACTTTTTGTTTTAATCCTCAGGAAAGGAAACGTTTTGATCCTGAGAAAATGAATGTGTCGAATCGGTTTATTGAAGCTGTTTCTAATCATAAGCCTACACATATTTTTATGTGGCTAGTATATCTTAATCCTGAAGAGATACAGTGGTGTAAGAAAAAAGGGATTAAAATGATTGCGGCTATAAATGGTTTTGCTTCTTTTTCAACGGGCCTTTTTAAAAGTAGAGAACTTTATATAAAGTCACTTCAGCTCCTGGATATTTTTTTTATACCTCATGAACCTCATATAGCTAAAATGAGATCTTTAGGTATAAACGCGATTGAATTGCCGTTTAGTTTTGATCCAAGTACTTTCAGACGATTACCTTTAATCCGGCTTAGTCAATGTTATCTAAATAAGTTTTTTTTCGTTGGCAACTTTGGTGACGGTTCCGAACAAAGCCATTACAGGATTGATATGCTTAAATATGTTGCTCAGTATGGTAAATTGCTTACTGTTTCCGATATTAAAATAGATCATCAAAACATAAGGCATAGTAAACCCATACCTTATGAAAGTGTATTAAATATTCTTGCTAATCTGTCAAAATTCCTTATTTGTTCCGATTTTTTCCCGAATCTTAATGAGTACAACGGATTTAATGAATCGGAAGTAACCGATTATGATGACGACTATAAATATGCTATTCGTCCAAGAATTTATACAATGATTGGCGCAGGATCACCTGTAATTATTGAACGTCATCAACAATTGCAGCGTTTTTTTCAAGAAGAGAAACATTTGATTATGTGGTCAGGCTACGAGGAGTTAAAAGACAAGCTTTCCTATTACGATGCGAATCACGCGGCATATATCCGAATTGCAAAAGAGGCAATGGACCATGTAAAAAAGTTTCATACAACCGATAACCGGATACAGAATATAATATTACCGGCTTTAAAAAGTATTAAATAAAATACGATCTATGAAACGTGAATCGTTTACAAAAAAGTGAAAATATTATAACTCAGGTTGTTACTCAATCAAAAATTAGATTTTTTCAGTGAGTTTAAAGTAAATCTAATTGTGGATATAGGGATATTAATGCATTTTTCAAATAAATATTTGAGCTTTCCTATAAAGCGATTCTTCGTATACTCAAACAAAGTGGAACATTTATTCCCTCACACACATGCTTATTTACGATACATGTGATCCTGATGATTATTTTCGATGTACAGAATCAGCATTCAGGCGTGTTTCCCTAAATAAATCTAGCAAAGTGAAACTTTGTATAATGGGCGGCAGTTTATGAAAGGTTGTCATATTAATCACGCAAATTACCGACGATTTTAAATTTCTCTTAATTAAATATGCTTTAATACTTATTGCAAGATGGATGGTTGTGGTCGATTATAAAATGGGATGTGAAAGAAAAAATACGCTTCATAGCAGAAGGT
>JACVCQ010000394.1 GCA_016741945.1 Chitinophagaceae bacterium | reverse complement strand
ATTTCCGATTTGGCCGTAATAATGGCGGTTGGGACGGAAGCTGGGTCTTTGGCCGGGCGATGTTGGTTTCTCGTCTTCTAAAACAATATCACCTTTGCCGGTTGCGGTTGCATTGCTGGTAGCAATATCATAACTAATGCCATTCCCTTTGGGTAACAATAAATAAAGACTGGTATGACTGTTTTTTAAATCAATGTTTTTAACGTTGCTATTCAATGGTAGATCAATGCTGTTACAAAAATTGATCGTGCCTTTCAAATCACCGGTCACTTCTGCAATATCAATATTGGTATGACTAAAATTAATTTCTGCACTACCCAACTTCGCAATCTTTGCTTTACCGAAATTCACTTTCAATGATTTGAGATTGGAAAGATTTCCGGCAGTGAGTGTACCATGACTGCTGGTGATATTGGCTTCACCGCTGTAATCGCCCAATTCCATCGGACCAAAACTGTTGGTAGCATTTAGTTTGGCTTTGACAGGAACATAAACGGTATAATCTATGTTCATTTTGCTGCTTTGGTTACTGCTCCATCCTTTTTTCTCATCACCGATCTGGGTTCTAAAGCTGATCTCATCGGCTGTTTTTTCATCTTTTACTTGGATGGCATCCAATAAGCTGTTGGCAAAATCCTCTTCCTGTGTGGAAACTACGATCTTGACATCTACTTTGATTTCATTTTTATCCCAGGTTTTGATCTCCATTTTCCCGAATTGATTTTTGAGGGAAAGGGTCTCATTACCAATGGGGTAGGATTTGCTATAGTCTTTTTGCTTGGTCACAGCCCATTTGTTGTGATCTTGAGCTTTTGTGTTGTTGTGCATCAAAACGATGCAAATGAACGTACATACTATGGTGCGTAATACGATGATTGTTTGTTTCATACTGCGGGTTGTTTTTCAGGAATAAGAGATATCGGTGGTAAAAAGGTTGGAAAAAGGTGCTTAGATGGAATGTTAAAAACTTGAAAACAAATAAAAGTGCCACAAAACAGGACTTAGAAGCCGCATCCCTGTAAATTTGCGCCGTTAACAGGCGACCGAACCTTAAAGAACGAAATCAAAAAAATACACCTCATGGCTGCCAGAACCGATCTATTTCAATCGCCCGATTATTATCAGTTGGATGAGTTATTGTCTGAAGAACATCTGTTGATCCGTGAATCAGTACGAAATTATGTGAAGAAAGAAATTTCTCCCATCATCGAAGACTATGCCCAACGTGCTGAATTTCCGGAACATATTGTCAAACAACTCGGTGATCTGGGTTGCTTTGGTCCAACAGTACCGGTTGAATATGGTGGGGGTGGACTGGATTACATAAGTTATGGATTGATGATGCAGGAATTAGAGCGTGGGGATAGTGGGGTGCGTAGTACGGCCAGTGTACAGGGTAGTTTGGTAATGTATCCGATTTATGCGTATGGTAATGAAGCGCAGCGTAACAAATATTTGCCCAAGCTGGCGAGTGGTGAGTGGTTGGGTTGTTTTGGATTAACAGAACCGGATCATGGTAGTAATCCTTCCGGCATGTTAACCAATATCAAAGATGCCGGTGATCATGTTATCCTGAATGGTGCCAAAATGTGGATCAGTAATGCACCTTTTGCACAAGTAGCAGTGGTATGGGCTAAAAATGAAGAGGGAGATATCCAAGGCGTAATTGTTGAGCGTGGTATGGAAGGATTTAGTACACCTACTACCCATGGTAAATGGAGCTTACGTGCTTCTGCAACCGGAGAGCTGGTGTTTGACAATGTAAAAGTTCCGAAAGAAAATATCCTGCCCAATGTGAAAGGGTTGAAAGGTCCATTGGGTTGTTTAACCAAAGCCCGTTATGGCATTGCCTGGGGAGCATTGGGTGCGGCGATGGATTGTTATGATACGGCATTGCGTTACAGCAAAGAAAGAGTTCAGTTTGATCGTCCCATTGGCGGATTTCAGCTGCAACAAAAGAAATTGGCAGAAATGATCACTGAAATTACCAAAGCGCAGTTGATGGTATGGCGACTGGGTGTATTGATGAATGAAGGAAAAGCCACACCCCAACAAGTGAGTATGGCCAAAAGAAATAGTTGTGAGATTGCCACCAATATCGCCAGAGAAGCGCGTCAGATGTTGGGAGGTATGGGTATCACCGGCGAATACAGTATCATGCGTCATATGATGAACCTAGAAAGTGTTATCACCTACGAAGGCACCCACGATATCCATTTACTGATTACGGGGATGGATGTAACAGGGATGAATGCATTTAAATAATGAGTAGTGAGTAGTCAGTTGTGAGTAATCGAAAGGTCTTTACTCACCACTCACTACTCACTATTCACTACTCACTTAATTACTTTTTCCATGAAAATATTCCTCATAGGTATGATGGGCTCCGGGAAATCTTACTGGAGTAAGCTACTGGCTAAGAAGTTGAAGACCGGTGGGTATGATCTTGATTTTTTGATTGAATCACATGAAGAGAGAACGATCAGCGAAATTTTTGAGGAAGAGGGGGAAGATTATTTCAGAAAAACAGAATCCAAAATCCTTCGTTGGTTTGGCGAGAAAAAATCTTTTGTACTGGCTACCGGTGGCGGCACACCTTGCTTTGCTGATAATATGGAATGGATGAATCAACAAGGAATCACCATTTGGATTGATGAGCCGGTAGACATTCTGGTAGAGAGATTGATACCTGAAAAAGCACACCGTCCACTTATCCGTGATTTGTCCGATACAGCACTCTTTGATTTTTTGGTGAATAAGCGAAAAGAAAGAGCAGCTTTCTATGGACTTGCCAAACATCAGTTATCGAGTGGATCAATTACAGAAGCTCATTTTAAAAAAATCATTCAACAATATGCATAAAGGATATTTGGTCATCGCCTCATTTCTGGGAGCTTTAACAGTAGTA
>JACVCQ010000393.1 GCA_016741945.1 Chitinophagaceae bacterium | reverse complement strand
AAGGTTTGTAAAAAATGTAAATGTAAGGGTGCTATCCGTAAAGACCAGTTCAATGGCAATGTTGAAAACATTATTCCAAATGAATTGGAATACTCAGGTGTTCAAACGGGTTATCTGGCGAGTTATTCAACCAGTAATACCGTTAACAATGAGTGGAATTTTGAAGGTGTAGCTACTTACAATCAAACATTCGGAGATCTGGCTGTAACTGTAAATGCAGGTGCCAATAAGTTAAATATTCGTAATAGAGCAGTTGCTGCCAATACGAATAATGGTCTGAATGTCCCGGGTTTATATGCCATAAGTAACTCTAAAACAACCCCTACTATATCTAACTCAAGATCTGACCAACAAGCCAATTCTTTATTTGCATTTGGTGATTTGGAATACAAAAAGTATTTGAGTTTAACATGGGCAATCCGTAACGATTGGTTCTCAACATTACCTAATGGAAACAACTCATTGTTATCTCCATCAGTAGGTGCTTCGTTTGTATTCAGTGAATTCACTAAAAATGTAAACTGGTTAAGTTTTGGTAAAGTATTTGGCTCATGGGGTAAAAAACCTAAAACCTTGAGTCCATATGCATTGAACTTGAACTATGCTGTGAATCCATTATTATGGGGGTCTAACTTCCTTATGACTACTCCTAATGCTACACCTGATGCGAATCTGCGTGGTGCCTTGACTACTACATGGGAAGCCGGTTTGGATCTACGTTTTGCCAAAAATAAGATCCGCGTGAATCTTGTATACTACAATGAAGACAATAGAGACGAGCCATTGGGTGTAACTGTGAGTGGTGTAAGTGGATTTACTTCTCAAACCATTAATGCAGCCCGTGTAACACGTCAAGGTCTTGAATTGGAATTGGGTGCCAGCATTATTAAGAGAAAAAATCTTAGTTGGGATGTTAGTAAAACAGTGGCTTATTTGTTAGATAATAAAGTAAGAGCATTGGCTCCCGGATTGACTAGTTATACACTTGCAGGAGGGTCATTTGGTACTCGTTTTGCACGCGCCTTTCACTTTGTTGACAAACAGTGGGGTATGCTAAGAGGGGGTGGTATCAAGCGCAATGCAGAAGGACAGCCATTAATAACAACGAATGGTTTCAGTGGAGGTCTAGGATGGTATCAGGGTGATGCTACCAAAGAATGGGGTTCAGTTGTTCCTAAATTAACCGGTGGTTTCCAAAACTTTGTTACCTACAAGAATTGGAACTTAGGTCTCACTTTTGATTATCAAGTGGGTGGTAAATTCTTCTCACTCTCTGAACAGTGGGGAACATTTTCTGGTCTGTTAGCTTCTACAGCGGGTAAAAATGATAAAGGGAATCCAGTTCGTGATCCGGTTGCTTCAGGGGGTGGTATCCGTGTAAGAGGGGTAGATGCAACTGATGGTAAAACACCGGTGGATGTATATGTAGATGCATATGATTATTTCCATCAGTTCTACTATCAGCAAATTGCCGAACCATTTATACATGACCTCACGTTTGTGAAGCTCCGTGAGTTGAGTTTAGGTTATGCGATTCCTACTCAAAAATTGGGTAAGCTGAGTAGAGTATTTCAAGGAGCATCTATTTCAATGATCGCACGTAATTTATTCTTCATCTATCGGGATACGAAAAACTTTGATCCATCTGAGATCAGTGGTGTATTCGGTGAAGATGGTAACCTGCCTGGTTCACGTTCTGTTGGTTTCAACTTAAAACTTAATTTCTAAAACCCTTAAATCATTGACCATGAAACAAATGAATATAAAAAGAGCCGCACTGGCGTTAGGGGTTTTTGCTACCTTACTTACGGGTTGTAGCAAGGGTATTGGCGATTTCGGCAATATCAATAACAACCCGAATGCAACAACTGTACCCATCACATCTGCCTTATTGACCAATGTATTGGCCAATGCAGGCGGTAATGTATGGGGCAGTGGTATCAATACCACCGCCGGTTTGTATTGTCAGTACATGTCGGAAACACAATACACAGACATTTCTCGTTATGCAACACCTACCTTGAACTGGGATGGTATTTATGCCGGTGATCTTTATGATCTTCAAAACATTATCAATGTAAATACGGATCCAGCTACAAAAGCCTCGGCTGCACAATTTGGTTCTAACAATAACCAAATCGCCATTGCTAGAATTCTGAAAGCATATAATTATATGCTATTGACAGATGCTTATGGCGATATTCCATACTTTGAAGCATTGAAAGGAAATGGAACTATTGCTTATGATAAGCAAGAACTCATTTATCCCGATCTGATCAAAGAATTAAAAGCTGCAGTGGCTCAATTTGATGCTGGGCTTGCTGTACAAGGGGATGTAATGTATAGCGGCAATACTACTCGCTGGAAAAAGTTTGCCAATTCACTCATTGCTACTATTGCCTTGCGTATGTCAAAAGCCAATGCAACTTTAGGTAAAGCAGAATTCGCTGCTGCTATTGCGGCGGGTGTAATTGATAATAATGCAGATAATGCAGGTATTGCATATCCGGGCGGTAACTATCGAAATCCGATCTATAATTATTATGTAATTACGCAACGTTTTGATTTTGCTGTAAGCAAAACCATCACAGATAATCTTACGGCTAAGAATGACCCACGTATCAATACATTTGGAAGTAATCCGAAAGGGTTTCCGTATGGATTAACACGTAGTGATGCATTGGCTTGGCAAACCACTAACCCAACTTTTGCATTCCTCTATGCGTTTACAGCTACACCTCAAACAGGTACCATGTTCCTGATGACGGCTGGTCAAATGTTTTTAGCAAGAGCTGAAGCTGCAAGATTGGGATGGACTACCGAAGTTGCCGTGGCTATGTATGAATCAGGTATTACAGCTGAAATGAATCGCTGGGGTATTACTAGCAGTTCAGCCATTGCAACTTATC
>JACVCQ010000392.1 GCA_016741945.1 Chitinophagaceae bacterium | reverse complement strand
AGATACAAGCCATCAACCCCACCTCAAATAGATGTAAAAGATACTTGCTATCAATCCGCTCCAGAATAGTGCTATACCCAAGGCAAGTAGAAAAGATTTGACTTTTCCTGTTAGGGTATATTGACCCATAAAACGATAATAAAAGATTGTTCTATAGATCACTTCAAAGATTAAAAATCCAAACTGTAGACTTCTATTGTCGGGTGATACTGTAAATAATAAGGCAATCGGAACAATAATCAGACATCGAAATAAATTGGTAAAGCCAATCAGGTATAAATTGGCAACCAAGTGTTCAGTATAATTGTATTTTCCTTTCGAGAGCAATAGCCATATCAATAAACTAATCAGTGGAGCTGCAAACATGGCTACATAGTTTGAATACTTAGCAAAGAAACGCCCAATCTTAGCCATCTTTTTCATTCTTTCAATACCCTCCGTTTGTTGTTGCAGGTGATTAGGTTTTATTGTTTGCTGGGAAGCTGTAAATGTATTGGCATGGCTAGCTTTTTGTAGGGTATTATACTTTGAGGTCATCCCGCCAATGATGATATATACAGCACTTACAATCAAGAAAAAATTCAAAGGAGGAAAATGTTTTTTTCTTTTTCCTTCTACATATTCTTTGGCTACCAATCCCGGTTGTAAAATCAGTGATTTTAATAAGGTAAAAATACCTTTATCTGCATGTGTGAAATAATGAATCGCATCATGCAGTACATCATGCAAATTCACGCGTTTTAATGCAGTCTTCTGACCACATTCTCCACAAAATTTTTGTGTAGTAGTAAGCGGGGTGTTACAGTTCAGACAATTCAACATCTTAGTATTGCAATATAAAAAACAAAGATTGCTTTTTTATAAACTTTTGCAGGGGAGAATACCATTACCTTAGCAGAAAAATGGACCAAGATAAAGCCTCATTCATTAGAACTACATTTCCTGAATTAATCAGTGGTTTATCTACTGATACCAGACCACTCTGGGGCAAGATGAATGTTCAGCAAATGGTAGAACACGTAACGGGATTTTTCAAAGTATCCACTGATCAGCTTCATTTTCCAATGGTTACACCGGAAGAACATTTGCCCAAATTCAAAGAATTTTTATTGAGTGATAAGCAGTTTCGTGAAAATACAAAGGCACCTGTATTACCGGAAGAGCCTTTACCAGTTATGGAACCGGATCTGGATACCGCAAAATCTTATCTAAAAGAAGCTATTAAAGACTTCTTCATATTTTATGAACTACATCCCAACAGAAAAATTGCACACCCTGTCTTTGGTCCATTGAATTTTGAAGAATGGATACTGCTACACTATAAACATGTTACACATCATGCCAGACAGTTTGGTTTGTTGACTCGTTAAATATATGAAACCGGTCAACAAACAAAGCGATCAATCGTTAGCTTTGTTATTCTTAAACGATTGCTATGGCTAAGCTTGAAAATTTTATTCTGGGACGATGGATCACAGGAGATGGTGAAGGGCAACCTTTATTTAATGCGGTTACCGGAGAGCAGATTGCTACTGCTTCTACCACGGGAATAGACTTTAAAGATGTTTTAGAATATGCCCGAACAAACGGAAATCCGGCGCTTAGAAAAATGAGTTTTCATGAACGTGGATTAATGCTTAAAAATTTGGCTCTTTACCTGCGTACTCATCTGGATACATTTTATCAGATTAGTTATCAAACAGGTGCCACCAAAGCAGATAGTTGGGTGGATATTGAGGGAGGTATCGGTAATTTATTTTCTTATGCCTCGCTCAGGAGAAAATTTCCTGATGAATCTTATTGTTTAGATGGTGAACATCATGTATTAGGTAAGGCCAATACTTTTATGGGTCACCACTTGCTGGTACCCAAAGAAGGGGTTGCTGTTCATATCAATGCCTTTAACTTCCCGGTATGGGGTATGCTTGAAAAAATTGCCGTTAACCTTTTGGCGGGAATGCCGGCAGTGGTAAAGCCTGCAACAGTTACTTCTTTTCTTACAGAAGCAGTAGTACGACAAATAATTGCTTCTGGTATTCTTCCGCATGGTGCTTTGCAATTGGTATGCGGTAGTGCCGGTGATATGTTACAGCATGTAACTGATCAGGATGTTGTCACATTTACGGGTTCGGCCTCCACAGGATTGATGTTGAAGTCAACTCCATCTATTCTATCGCAGAATGTACCTTTTACAATGGAAGCAGATTCATTGAACTGTATTGTATTGGGTAACGATGTAACACCTGAAATGCCAGAATGGGATATCTTTTTAAAAGAAGTCAGAAAAGAGATTACCACTAAATGCGGACAAAAATGTACTGCAATTCGAAGGATTTTTATACCTGCTGATAAAATAGAAGATGTACAAATTGCTCTGGGTAAATACCTTTCACAAACAACGATTGGTAATCCATTGAATGAAAAAGTGAGAATGGGGTCTTTAGCTGGCGAGTCTCAAAGAGCAGAAGTAAGAGCTCAAGTTCAAAAATTATTGGCTTCTTCACAATTGATCTATGGCTCATTAGATAGTGTACAAGTAATTGATGCAGATGCTCAGAAGGGAGCATTCATGAGTCCTTTGTTATTGTTGAACGAACATCCATTTCAGTCTAAGGAAGTACATGAGGTTGAGGCGTTTGGTCCGGTTTCAACACTCATGCCTTATCATCATTTAGACGATGCCATACAACTGGCTAAAATGGGTAAGGGGTCTTTAGTGAGTTCTATTGTCACAGCCAATCAAAAAATAGCAAAATCATATGTATTAGGAGCGGGAATGTATCATGGACGAATATTGGTATTAAATAGCGATTGCGCCAAAGAAAGTACCGGACATGGTTCTCCATTGCCATTATTGGTGCATGGTGGTCCGGGCAGAGCCGGTGGTGGTGAAGAGATGGGTGGCATAAGGGGTGTGAAACATTATATGCAAAGAG
>JACVCQ010000391.1 GCA_016741945.1 Chitinophagaceae bacterium | reverse complement strand
TATTACGACACCTGCCAAACTTGCCAGTGCGCTTGAAATACCAATAATTTCACCAGTAGTTAATCCTTTTTTCTCGGGCTTATTAGGAACAATTATTTCAGTCCCGGGAAAAATTTTTGGATAAGATTTAAAAAATAAAAAACGTTTAGTGGTTGCTGCTTTACCATTAGCATAAACTACATAAGAATTCTTGATCCATGAATCTCCACTATATCCTCCGGCACTACTAATATAGTCCTTAAAATTGCTTTTTGGATTATAAGGTACCTGCGTCTCTAATAATACAGCCCCACTGATTTTTACCTGCCCATCAAATTTGGGAATAATCAACTCATCATTCACCCTCAACACCAAATCCTGAATAGACCCTGGATTATTCATAATATCTTCTAAATCTAAAGGTACTCTTACAAAATCTTTTTTTATTCCTTCATCCAAATTCCGCAAAGTAGCTGTATCCTTCTTACTGATATTTTTTTGAACTTCTTTAGCTGCCTCTTTCTTTTTTCTTTCCTCTTCAGTCAACATTCTTTTAATATAAGCACCACTCGGATTTGCGTCTGGGGTGTATCCACCCGACCTCTTCAACAAATCACTTACACGCTCATTTCTGCTACTGATAGCATACGGACCAGGGTATTGTACCTGTCCACTAACAAAAACAGACTCGGGAATTACATAGCCTGCTTTTTTACGAACCGTAATTACGTCAAATGGTAATATATTAATAGTTGCAGATGTAATACTTAAGTCTCCATCTACTTCAGCATTAATCAGTGAGCTGGCACGATTATCAGTAGCTGAAATACTATCCCTTTTAATTAACCGCGCTATTTCAATACTTTTAAACGCAGCATCTGTAAATCCACCAGCTTGCAAAATAATATCTCTCAATGTGAGATTTTCAACATAGTTATATTCGCCAGGAATTCTTACTTCACCTTGAATTGTAATTTTAAAAGAATCTTTCAAGTCTAAAATTGAACTAATCAACACTTCATCTTCTCGCTTCAATACCAGATTGCTAGCAGAATCTCCAGCCAATGCTTTACGCACATCAAATGATAAAATAGATCGTGTCAAATCATCTTGTAATCTAAGTACCTGAGCTCTACCTACATAGGCATCTTCTTTTAGTCCATCAGCTTTGCGTATCAGATCACTGACAGTTAATCCTTTGGTCAATTCATACACATCAGGTCTAAATACAGCACCATTGATCTTTACCCTGTTTTGAAAACGATTCAAAATTTTAGATACAACAAATAAATCGCCGGATTGCGGTTGATACTGGTTAAATTCTGAGGCACTCACATCTTTTACTTTTCTTTCCCGATCACTGTTTTGAAAAGCTTTTACAACTGCTGTATACGCCGTATCAGTAAAGCCGGAAGCAAATGCTAAAACTTGCTCAAAAGTTTCACCTGGCAACACTTCAAAAATACCTGGTCTTTTAACTTGACCTTGAATTTCAACACGTGTTTTATACGCAGGAATACGAATGATGTCATTGTCTTTCAAACCAATATTATCAGACTGATCTCCTCTTAGCAACATACGATAGAGGTCTACCTTTCGTTCTATTTTATTATTGCGTACTAGTTCAATTTCTCTGAAACTACCAAACTCGGTTGGTCCACCTGCTACATACAAAGCATTAAATACTGTTGACAAGGAAGACAAAGTATAATTTGCAGGTCTGTTAGCTCCAATAATCGTTACCCGAATACTTCTGATTTTATTGAGTGTAACAGATAATTTCGACCCCCCATTTTTTAAATATGGATATACTGAATTACCCATAATCGTTTTTAACTTCTGAGTTACCGCTTCGATGGTAAGTCCCGCTACACGTATTTGCCCAACATTCGGTATATTAATATTACCTTCATCAGATACCAACAATTCTCCTGTATATTCCTGAACCCCATACACTGTCACTAACAATTCATCATCAGGCCCTAATATGTAATTAAGGGGAGTAGCTAATTTAAGATTAGGCTCAAAATTAGGCGACATGGAAGTGTATAACTCAGAGCCAAAGATCAGCGGGTTGATCAATGGCTGAGGCTTCTTATTCGTATACTTTTCTGTATCGAGACTATCAGTACTGTTGTTTTGCTTCTCAATACTATTGCCAGTTTTAGCATCATTCTTCAATTTACCGATAGCTGTATTTTGCTTTGTATCTGCATTTAATCTGGTTTTCAACTTAGCAAACTCAGCCGCACTCATCCCTTTAGCTAAAGCCATTTGTTCAGCTTGTTCTATCGTGACTTTTGAGTCATTTAACTGTGCCTTTAGTTTGGTAATATCAGCATCAGATAACTGATCAACTTTCAAAGTACTCAGGTCTCTCCCTTTGAGAATATCTTGTGCTTGTAATTGCTGAAAGGAAAGAAACAGTACTAATGATAAAATTACGCGTGTGAAAAATGTTACTCGCATAAGTTGAAATATAGTGAATATAAAACAATTGCATGGCTTCGCCAGCCTCAGTCACATATCATAAATGACACATTAGTGAGATTAATAATTTTTGTAAGGATTTTTCTGCCAGTTCCAACAAAAAACTGCCAATAAATCAACTATCAAAAAACAATGCAATGTTAAGAAAATCAAAGCATAATAAGCATCTGAACCGATAAAATTGGGGGGATAAATTTCAATTCAGGTGTGCAAATATAGGGGATGGGGGGATTTAAAAAATATTCTTATTAGAATAGGGTATGGGCACTGGGTAATAGGTTATAGGACGAAATTACACCCACTCGCCATTTTATTTGGTAACAAAACCTATTGATACCTTACCAAGGTCGATATGTATTAAATGATTATAGACTTGTTGAATACCGTCTTCAAGTGAGATGGAATCTTGCCAGCCTAGTGCTTTTAGGCGCGATACATCCATTAGTTTGCGGGGGGTGCCATTAGGC
>JACVCQ010000390.1 GCA_016741945.1 Chitinophagaceae bacterium | reverse complement strand
ACCCAATACAGGGCTATTAAAGTCAATCAGTGTAGTAATTTGATAATCCAATGATGGTAAAGCTACCATCTCTACTCTCTTAGCATCATCGTAATGGTAGATATTTTCATCCAAGCTATACCAAGCTTTGGCTGCTTCCTGTTCAACCACACCGGTTGCTGCTATGAGTTCAATGAATGGAGCAGAACTGCCATCCATAATGGGTATTTCAGGCCCATTCAATTCAATCAGTACATTGTCAACACCCATACCCACCAGTGCAGCTAATACATGTTCTACTGTACTCACTTTAGCATCCCCAACCTGAAGGGTGGTGCCTCTACTGGTATCCGTTACCAAATCGCAATCGGCTTTGATAATGGGTTGTGCGGCAAGATCAATGCGTTGAAACTGAATCCCAAAACCAGGGTTGGCCGGCTTCAGGGTCATATCTACCAATACTCCGGTATGTAAACCTGTACCGCTGATGCTTACAGCACTCTTAAGCGTATGTTGTTTGTCTGGGTTGAAAAGATTGTCCATGCTATACTGTTTTTCCGGTCAGATTATCTCATTGGATAACTGGTTCAATCCCTAAATCAGTGATTGCCTGCTTAGAAATATAGTGCAAAAATAAGATTTCAGGCCGGTTTAATGGGTTATTATGATGCATTTACCCGTTCAGATAGTAGATGTGCGATCATTTTTTCAAGTTCTTTAACCCTTTTTTCAAGATTTGGTAGATTCTTGAGTTGTGCCTGAGCGCGAAGAAAACGGGTAAAATCATCGGCCGGTGTACCTGTTAATGTACGGTTTGCTTCTTTAATACTTTTTGTAATACCACTTTGCCCATTAATCTTACAACCATCCGCAATAATAAGATGTCCGGCAATCCCTGTTTGTCCGCCAATCATCACCGATTTCCCAATCTTCGTACTGCCACTAACTCCTGTTTGGGCAGCGATGACGGTATTAGCCCCTATTTCAACATTGTGTGCAATCTGGACTAAGTTATCAATCTTAGCACCGGATCTGATAATGGTAGATCCCATGGTGGCCCGATCGATGGTTGTATTAGCACCAATTTCAACCTCATCCTCAATTATTACATTGCCAATTTGGGGAACTTTTTGAAAGGAACCGTTCCCTTGTGGAGCAAAACCAAAACCATCACTCCCAATCACAGCACCGGCATGAATAATTACATTATTTCCAATCACACAATTGTGATAAATCTTAGCACCCGCATGAATGATGGTATTACTACCCACTTTCACATCCTTACCTAATACTACCCCGGGAAATATTTTAGCATTGGAAGCGATTTCAACCCCCTCATCTAGGTAAGCAAAAGCGCCTACAAAAATATTTTCGCCCAGTTTCGCGGAGGTATGAATATAACTGGGTTGTTGGATGCCTTGTAATTGCATTGTCATCATTTGCTGGTACTTAGTAAGTAGTGTTGCAAAAGCAGTATATGCATCCGGCACCCTGATTAATGTATTGGGTATCGTTTTTCTTACAACCAATTGCTGGTTAATAATGATTACAGAGGCTTGGGTGGTATATAAATAGTCTTCGTATTTCGGATTTGCTAAAAAAGAGATTTGCCCCTCAACAGCTTCTTCGATTTTACCAAAAGAAGAAACGGTTATCTGGGCATCACCTTCCAATTGGCCATTGATCAACATGGCGATCTGTGCGGCTGTAAATTGCATATGGTATAGTTTAGTTTGTGAATAGCAAATAGTTCATGCAAGTAGCTAATAGAAGGAAAATGCTATTATCCATGAACCATAAGCCATCCACTAAGTCAATATACAAATGTAATTTTTTTTAACCGGTGCTGAAAGGTTTTGATGGATGAGAGCATTATCAACTTGTGATATATCCTTCACCGTTTGATCCCTGAACAGTATATTGATCCTTTCATCTACGGTTTGATACAACGTATTCGTTGCCTCACCCGTAAAGCACAGGTAATGAATAGGTGCAAGTCCAATGCCAAACTTTTCAGCTGCTTCCTTTTCTTTTGCTTTTACCCATGTGTTATCAAATGGTTCTGCCTGAATTCGGGACTTGTACAATTGTCTGTTTAAAAAACGGGTACACAATAATGAAAGAATAGTATCCGGATGTTTCGACCATCTTTTCAAAGCGTGCATAATATCATGATCATCCAAAGAACAAAACAGATCGAGTGTTTCATCATTCATGCGACCATTAAAGTCTCCTAGGAAAAAATCAATGGCTGATTGCGTTTGTAAAGCCGTATCAGCAGGCTGATAAATTTCCCGAACGCGTTCCAATATTTTTACCAACATTTTTTCAGCTGCCAATACCGTTTTATGGAGATAAACCTGCCAGTACATCTGTCTTCTTGCCACTAAAAACTTTTCAACGCTATAAATACCTTTCTCTTCCACCATTAGTTGCCCCTCATATACCATCAGCATTTTGAGAATACGGTCATAACCAATCACACCTTCACTAACCCCACAAAAAAAGCTATCACGACTCAAATAATCCATTCTGTCAACATCCAATTGACCACTGATCAACTGACGTAAAAACGGTTTATGGTATTGATCCGTAAAAATGGCAATCGCCAAAGATAGTTGTCCATTCAGGTCTCGGTTCATTTTCTCCATAATCTGTAATGAAAGCTGCTCGTGGTGTACACCTTGTACCACTACCTGCTCCAGTGCATGAGAGAAAGGTCCGTGTCCAACATCATGTAAAAGGATGGCTGCTTTAACAGCAATTTCTTCATCAGAAGTAATATCAATACCTTTACTTCTCAACTCATTTACAGCATTGCCCATCAAATGATAAGCACCCAGCGAGTGGTGTAACCGGGTATGCACCGCACCAGGATATACCAGTTGAGCCATTGCCATTTGTTTGATCCGACGCAACAGTTGGAAATAAAGGGTGGCCATGATGTCAAATTTAATGGAAGGATTAATGGTATAA
>JACVCQ010000389.1 GCA_016741945.1 Chitinophagaceae bacterium | reverse complement strand
GTTGTTTGATCTGCGCTAACTGATCAATACTTGTGATGGGATTCCAGTTCATCTTTTTTTCTTACAAAACAATACGAAAGGCAATAGGTTCAAAAGTCTTATGGCTTAAAATAATGAGGGTTGGTAGTAGGGCAACCCCTGCTTTTAGATGAGGCACAGGAACTAACAAACACTGCGCTCAATACAAGTAAGAACAGAATCGCGGTTATCTTTTTCATGTGTTAGGTTTTAAGTTAGCGTTTTGACTGTATTTTGCGCTATAACAAAGATACTGATTTGACTGAAATTGTTGCTTTCAGACAGTTAATTTGCATAAAACGATAGAAATCAAAGCATTATTATGAGGGTTCACTTTATTTCAATAGGCGGAAGTGTCATGCACCAATTGGCTATTGCGCTCTATAAAAAAGGGTATCAGGTAACAGGAACAGATGATGAAATATTTGAACCTGCCGCTTCCAATCTAAAAGAACACGGACTTTTGCCAACTACTATTGGCTGGGATCCTGATAAAATTACGCCTGATTTGGATGCGGTAATTCTGGGTATGCATGCAAAATCAGACAACCCGGAATTACAAAAAGCCATCACCTTACAATTGAAGATCTATTCTTTTCCGGAATACATCTATCATGAGAGCCAGCAAAAGAAAAGAGTAGTGGTGGGAGGCAGTCATGGTAAGACTACCACTACCAGTATGATTATGCATGTGCTAAAGCATACACAGCAAAGATTTGATTATCTCGTTGGGGCCAAAGTTGAAGGTTTTGATCAGTCGGTAGATATTACCGATGCACCTGTGATAGTATGTGAAGGAGATGAATATCCCGCTAGTGCCATCGAGCGAAAACCTAAGTTTCATTTTCTATTTCCGCATATTGCCATTCTTACAGGTATTGCCTGGGATCATATCAATGTATTTCCCACTTTTGAATTTTATCTGGAGCAATTCGTCACTTTTATCAATAAGATAGAGCCGGGGGGGCTATTAATTTACAATGAATCAGACCCAGTATTAAGTGAACTGGTCATCAATCATGGACGAAAAGATATATACTATCGACCATATGATGTACCCCATCACTCTATAAAAGAAGGGAAAACAAGTATTCAGTTAGAGGGCGTATCGGGAACTTTAGAAGTATTTGGTAACCATAATTTGCTCAACTTGCATGCCGCTTATTATGCATGCAAGGAATTAGGGATATCAGCTACAGATTTTGTTCAGGCCATTGGTAGTTTCACCGGAGCAGCCAAACGATTGGAGTTGCTAGCCAGTAATGATCAAACAGCAGTATATCGCGATTTTGCACATGCGCCCAGTAAAGTAAAAGCAACCATTGAGGCAGTAAAATCACAGTTCCCAAGTCGTAAGTTAATTGGTGTTCTTGAGTTACATACCTATAGCAGTTTGAATGAGGCCTTTATGAAAGAATACAATGGTGCATTGGAACCTGCTGATCAAGCCGTTGTTTTTTATTCCAAACATGCATTACAGATCAAACGATTGCCGGATTTACCGGAAGCTGCAGTACAACAAGGTTTTAATAAATCAGGATTGCTCATTTTTACAGATGCAGTCTTATTAAAAGAATGGTTATTGTCTGTTGACTATCATAACAGCAATCTATTGTTAATGAGTAGTGGCAATTATGATGGCATACAGGTGGTATCATTAGCAGAGGAGATCATTCAAAAGACAGATACCCATAATTAGAATTATTATATTTACTTCGTACCATGAAATTGCAACTCACACGTCCGCTTGCCTTTATTGATTTGGAAACAACCGGTATTAACATTAGTCTAGATCGTATTGTTGAGATCGCTATTGTAAAGATCAATCCTGATGCAACGCAGCAAGTCAAAAGAAAACTCATCAATCCCATGATGCCTATTCCTAAAGGGGCAAGTGATGTTCATGGAATTACTGATGAGATGGTGAAAGATGCCCCGACATTTAAACAAGTGGCCAATGAAATCAAACAGTTCATTGATCATTGTGATATTGGTGGATATAATAGCAATCGTTTTGATATTCCTATGCTCATTGAAGAATTCTTACGTGTTGGGATTGATTTTTCGACTGATGGACGAAAGCTGGTAGATGTGCAGAAGGTATTTCATATGATGGAACAACGAACATTGAGTGCTGCTTATAAATTTTACTGTCAAAAAACTTTGGAGGGAGCACACAGTGCCGAAGTGGATGCCACTGCAACCTGGGAAGTTTTGGAAGCGCAAGTAGAGCGTTATCCGCAAATTGGCAACACAGTAGAAAGCATAGTAAAGTTTACCGGGGAAGATGATATCGTGGACTTTGCACGTCGTTTTGTTCGCGAAAATGGGGTAGAAGTCTTCAATTTTGGGAAGCATAAAGGTAAGCCTGTAACACAGGTACTCAAGGAGGAGCCACAATATTATGATTGGATGATGAAGGGAGATTTTCCCATGAATACCAAACAAAAACTCACGGAAATCCTCAATAGAACTTTGTTAAAGAAAGGATAAGTCTCCCCATTTCATATAGTATTTTCCGCAATTCTTCAAACGGCATAACGATTAATCGGTATGAGTTGTATTTTAGCGGAGCAACCGAATACCCCTTGATTGGAAAAGTTAGTCATCATACCAACCTACAACGAAAAAGAAAATATTGCTTCGATTATCACAGCTGTATTTGATTTACAATCAGATTATCATGTGCTTGTTATTGATGATGGTTCGCCAGATGGTACCGCATCGATTGTGAAAGCACTCATTCAGCAATATCCCGGACAGTTATTCCTGGAAGAGCGCAAAGGGAAACTTGGATTAGGTACTGCTTATATCCATGGATTCAAATGGGGTATCAACAAAGGATATGCCTATATCTTTGAAATGGATGCAGATTTTTCTCACAATCCTAAAGATCTGGAACGCTTGTATCATGCTTGTAAACAGGAAGGAGCAGATGTAG
>JACVCQ010000388.1 GCA_016741945.1 Chitinophagaceae bacterium | reverse complement strand
CTCTCCCCCCACTCCGGCCATCTACCGGGGGTATAAGGTGCTTTATTCAAATCCAGTTCTTTTTCCAAAGCCTTGATCTCTGTATCGAGTTTACGCATGGCCGCAAGAACAGCTGTCAATCCCTTAGAAGCTATGGCATAATCGTTTTTATACGTCTCGGTAATAGCGGAAGTGGAATTCCATACGCCACTTTCAATATCACCAATTCTACCATTAATAGATGGAGGCGTTTCAAACTCTCTTCTTGCGCGTGATTGATCTCCGTTGAGTTGTATACCTATTGCATTCAACTCCTGCATCAATGCATAAGCCTTTTCCAATATCGCTTTGGGAACTGCCAACATATCTTGCGTAGCAGCATTGATATTGTTCAATCGGTTACGCATATTTCCATAGAGGTCTGAAGTAGCACTCGCTGCTTTTCTCAGTGCAGACACCTGCTTATAGAATTTCACATTCTCTTCCATATTCACAGGTAAGCTGCTTTGCTGTAACAATTTACAACTGAAAGTAACCGGACCTGTCAGCTCTGTGAGTTTGCCATCTTCATATCTGGATAATGAAACAGTGTATTCACCCGGCATCGCTAGATGTCCATTTTCTTCTCCGCCAAATAACTGATCCGGTGCAGGTGTCACTCTACCCAATACCGGTGCCGGTGTAGCATAGCGGAAATCCCAAACGATCTTTTGTAATCCTTTTTTCGCAGGTGCTTTCAAATGACGAACTACATCTCCTGCTTTATCACGAATGGTGAAGAGCAGATAAGGATCCGGTTGATTGTCTTCCATTCGTAAACTATCTATAGAAGGATAATATACTTTCTCGCCCTTCTCTCCTTTTGCTTTTTCTTGCTCTAATCGAAGATCACGTAATTTTTTACTGTCTTCTTTTATATAATAAGTAAATACAGCCCCAACAGGTGGATTGGGTGTACTGAAATAACTACTACCCAAATGACCCTTATCACGCAAGCCCAATGGATATCTTTCAATGAACATCAAACTTTCTTTTACCGGGAAGATCACAGCATCTTTATTGAGTGTCTCTTTCTTGATATTTCTTAATATACTGTAATCATCCAGAATATAAAATCCACGACCAAAGGTTGCGATGACCAGATCATTTTCTCTGCGCTGAATTTCCATATCACGTACAGCAGCAACAGGTAAGCCACCTTTTAATTGTGTCCATTCCTGTCCACCATTATTTGAAAAGAATACACCAAATTCAGTACCCACAAATAATAGATCACGATCAATATGATCTTCCGCAATTGTATATACACTTCCACGTTGTGGCAAATTCGATTGAATCGGCTTCCACGTTTTACCTGCATCTGAAGTTTTGAGTACATAAGGTTTAAAATCGCCATTACGATGCTGATTGAAACAAACGTAGGCGGTGTTTACATCATGCAATGAAGTAATGACCTGATGCACATAACTCATGGGCGGCACACCCGGAAGATTATCCATTTTTGTCCAATTCTTTCCGCCATCAGTTGTTAATTGAATCAACCCATCGTCAGTACCTACCCAGATCATATTCGGATTAAATTTCGATTCAGCGATACTGGTTAATTGTCCGAATATATCTGTACTTCCATTTTTAGCGATGGCATCTACCGACCAAACTTTACCCATTACTTCAAACTTATTACGATCTACTTGTCGGGTAAGATCAGGACTGATCACTTTCCAGCTATTGCCTCTATCATCTGTTCTGAATAATTTATTCGCACCAAAATACAATCGCGCATTGTCATGCTGACTGATCAGTAATGGTGCATCCCAGTTCCAACGATACGCAGGTTCATTCTCTCCTTCTGATGGTTTGATGGAAAGATACTCTCCACTTTTACGATCAAATCGAACAATACCGCCGTATTGACTTTGCGCATAAATGATATCAGGATTCGATTGATCCACTTGTGTTTCAAAACCATCGCCTAATGAAGTGATATACCAGTCCGCATTCACAATACCATTGGCAGATGTGGTACGACTAGGTCCACCTAAACTCAGATTATCTTGCGTACCACCATGCACACTATAAAACGGATAAGCATTATCTGTAGCTACTTTATAAAACTGTGTTACAGGTAAGTTGGATTTAAAATCCCAACTTTTGGCAAAGTCCCAGGTTTCATAAATACCACCATCACAACCTACCATTAAATGATCGGTGTCATTCGGATCGATCCAAATAGCGTGGTTATCAATATGTTTATTGATTTCACCAAGATTGTATACAGATTTACCTGCATCATCACTTACTTTATAATAAACATCTGTAATGAAAATACGATTCACATCTACAGGGTCACAAACGATTTCCTGGTAATAGTTACCGGAGGTAGTATACCCACTTCTTTTTTCCCAACTCATCCCTTTATCTCTTGACAAATAGATTCCACCTTTATTATCTTTTGCTTCTACAATCGTATATAACACATCAGGATTTACGGAACTGATCGCTAATCCGATTCTTCCCAATTCACCTCCGGGAAATCCGCCTTCCACTTTTTTCCAAGTACTACCACCATCGATTGTTTTATATAAAGCAGATTCAGGTCCCCCTCCGATATAGGTAAATACTTTTCTCATACGCTGATGAAAAGATGCATATAAAACATTGGGATTACGTGGATCCATCACCAGATCATGACAACCTGTATAAGCGCTGACAGACTTCACTAGGTTCCACGTTTGTCCACCATCCACTGATTTATAAACACCACGATCGCCACCTTCATTCCAAACAGGGCCATAAGCAGCAACATAAATGATATTGGAATTGGTAGGATCTACAATGATTTCTGCAATATGTTCTGAATTTTTCAATCCCATATTTTTCCAGGTCTTACCACCATCTTCAGATTTATATACGCCATCGCCATAGGAAACAGAACGCTGGTTATTATTCTCTCCTGAACCCACCCACACTACATTACTATTATTC
>JACVCQ010000387.1 GCA_016741945.1 Chitinophagaceae bacterium | reverse complement strand
TTCTGAAAATTTTTCATGTTCAAATGCTTTTTTTATCAGTTTTGCATTTTGAATGGTATGATGAAAACGATTTTATTCATTAAAGCGGGCTTTATCTGAATGAATATTAAATGCACTTTGCATAATCTCTTCTGGTTTAATACTAAATCTGCTAAAACGATTGCCCGATGAAAAATCCCATCCTCTTTGTACTGTAGAGGTTACATAAGTTCCAAAACTAAGTTGCTCATTAAACTTCCACCCATTTAATCCATACACTTTCATTTTTGTAGCTTGAGAACTGAATTGTTCCGGTACAGCTACTTTAACCGCTGTGCAAGAAGCGAGTGTAAATATTCCAATGAATATGGTAATCAGTGTTTTCATTTTTTTGAGTTTGCAAAGGTAATTCTGATAACATGAACAGGGAACAAGTTCCCTGTTCATGGGTTATTAATAGTGATAAGTGGTTTTTGTAGTGTATAAGATATTAGTAGAGTTATGCGCTTTGTAATCTTTCAACAATTCAGCGGGATACCCGTCACTATAATACACATATCTGTAATTCACAGGGTCTGATATTGGATAGCTTCCATAATATTCTTTTGACGACCATATCACATTATTTTTAGATTGTCTGGAAAGAAATATATCGGGCCAATTCATATGTGCATATGGATTGATATTTGTATCATATTCATACCTTCCTATTTCACTGTTATGATGATTGGTTGTTGCAACTCCCTGTAATAGATTTCCTTTACTAAATAACATGGCATAATGCATAGTAATACTATTATGAGAATATTGATAATTGATTCCGGTTTCAACTCCATTTATCGTAGCTATTCTTGTAACAGTAGCTCTGGTAACAACTCCAGAAATATCTTCTTTTCTCATTGAGATAATCTTTCCTTGTTGATCATAAGTGAAATCATTTTTTTCAATAATTTGACTAGCAGAATCTAATTTGATGATAGAAGTTACCTGATGATTGGTATAACTTAACCACTCAGACATAGCAGTATAAATTACTCCCTGCTTGTTTTTTTTGTAATACATAATTCTTTCTAATTTACCCTGAGGATCATAGATGTATTCAGTACTACCTTTAGCTACATATTGTCCATTGATTAATACATATTCCATTTCTTTTTTTAGCTTCTTAGCTTCTTTACCACCACCAATGAGGTATGTCATATTTTCCTGAATATTGGCTTTATCCAATACCATTTTATCACTCATATTCCATTTTATCAATTCCAATTCATGATGCGAAGACTGTTTATGAATTTTTACCTCATTGGTTCCGGGTTTCAGTGAAATTTGTTGCACACGGGCTTTACCATTATCCCAAGAAATGATACTCAGCCGTGCCGGTATACTATCATAGGTAATGTCGCCAATGCGAATCACGGCTTTTACCTTGATGGTTAACATACTGTCTTCATGATGGTTATCCTCACCATTCCCGGGTTGTTGTGTGGGTTGTCCGGGTGCAGGTTTTTGTGGTGTAAATACGTCTCTCTTATTACAGGCTGTCATAGCCAATATCAGTATTAAGACTTTTAAAATTGTAATGATCATTTTTGTCATGGTTGCTTGATTTTACGATTGAATAATTGCTTCTATAATCATAGTACCTGAGGTGAAGAAAAAAGGGTTGGGTCATCATGAACTCGTTAACAGAATTTTAACAAGCAACGACTATAAAAAAAGCCCGCTTTTCAGCGGGCTATAGGTATTGAGCAATAATCTGGTTTAAGGGAGGTTAACGAATTTTCATCAGTTGCACGACTTTTCGATCTGAACCTTGCATCAGTTCAGCAAAGTATATTCCTGGTGCATAACTATGACCGATTTGAACCCTACTATTGGGTTGATTATTCGCCCTGCTATCTACGATTCGTCCCGTTGCATCAGTAACACGCAACTGAATGGCTTGCTGACGTTGGCTTTGTAATTTTAATGTAAAGAAAGAAGCAGATGGATTACCCATCACCTGAACAGTGAAAGGCTCTTCTGGTTGTTCTTTTTCTGCTGTAGTGAATTGAGGAGGTGTCCAGCCATTAGATGCAATAGTCGGTTGACTAAGACAAGTATAGCTGTTCCATATAACATTGGGAATGGTACTTTCAATTACTTGAGCAATAAAGAAACCGGTCATACTAACATTGGAGATATTGTTACTACCAACAGATTTTTGATCAAATAATAAACGAATTTTACTATCAGGAGCATATACATTACCTGTAAATTGAATATTCGATCCTTTTACATCAAAACGTTCAGCATCCGTATTCATATCACCTAAATAAAAAGTTACTTTATGTTGGTCTGGATTGATGCGTGTGTTCCCGGCTATCTGGATATAATTGCTGATACGTACACTGCTACCACTAGCAAATCGAACAATTGTTAAAGCGGTCAGCGTACCTTGCTGAATATTAAGATCTCCAATATTCAATACCGCTTCAGTAAAACGTACTCTTGCTCCTTCTTCAATATTGATTTGTCCGAAAGTATTTCCATTTAACACTACGTCAGCTCCTTTCCGAATGGTAAGTTGATGATAGTTTTGAGTTAATGTTACAGAAGCATTTCTATTCACAGTAAAAGTTGAGAAACTACGTGTAGAACTAGTATTTCTTTGCATAGTAGGTAATGTCACCAATGCTCTCCCATAAATGATAGATGGGAGTTGAATGCCAGAACCATAACGAACGATGGTAGGTGCTTTAACGAAGGCTTCGGGAGATGCTACACTACTATTACTTTCAAAACTAGCTTTTCCATTCATACCTGATACTCCTATGCTACCACTGGCAACTCGATTACCAACACCAAGTAAAAGCTGATTGGTAGCTAACAATGTATAATTTCCGGCAAAGGTTTGTTTTTGATACTGATAAGAGGATGGAGTAGATACACAACCCCTTCCATTGTGGTATTGAAGTTGATAAACCCAATCCGGATTCAAAAGTCCTAAATTTGAA
>JACVCQ010000386.1 GCA_016741945.1 Chitinophagaceae bacterium | reverse complement strand
GTTCAGAGTACCCAGCAGATTACCAAAGCAATGAAAATGGTGAGTGCAGCCAAATTGCGTCGTGCACAAGATGCCATTACGCAGATTCGCCCCTAAGCTCAGAAATTGCAAGAAATGCTTAGTAATATTGTTAGCAACACAGAAGGTGATACCCATATTAAACTGGCAGAAGAAAGAGCGGTAGAAAAAGTATTATTGATTGTTATTACCAGCGATCGTGGACTTTGCGGCGGTTACAATGCGAATTTGATCAAACTGGCGAAGCTTACCATTGCTGAAAAGTATGCAGCTCAATACCAAAAAGGAAATGTTACCATTTGGAATATTGGTAAAAAAGGATATGAGAGCTTACAAAAAGCCGGTTATAAAGTAGACGCTACTTATAAAGATATTTTCTTGAACCTAAGTTTTGAATCTGTTCAAGCTGCTGCACAAGCTGCTATGAAAGCTTTTGAGAGTAAAGAATTTGATGCAGTTGAAATTGTTTACAGTGAATTTAAAAACGCAGCTACACAACAGTATAAAGCTGAACAGTTCCTGCCGATTCCTAAAGTCACCAATAGCTCATCAAGCAAGAAATCTGATTTCATTTTCGAGCCGGCAAAAGAAGAGCTGATTGCTGAACTGATGCCTAAAATCCTGAATACACAGCTATTTAAAGCCGTTCTGGATTGTAATGCCAGTGAACATGGTGCACGTATGACTGCGATGGATAAGGCGAGTGAAAATGCAAACGAATTGCTGAAATCACTGAAGATAAGCTATAACAGAGCCCGTCAGGCTGCTATTACCACTGAATTGACCGAGATTGTGAGTGGTGCAGCTGCTTTACAGGGATAGCAGATTCTAATTTGAAAATGTGGTAATTTGAAAATGATTGTTATGTTTGATTGAACATGGTAATCAAAATCATCACTATTTGATTTTCAAATTTTCATCCGCCGCGGCGGACAAATTCTCAAATGAAATGGAAATAAGCCAGATTATACCACACATTGAAGTATTGATTTTTGCCAGTGAGAAACCACTCACTTCGTTGGATATCGTTGAACTTATCAATAATACGTTTGGATTTTTGGAAGAGCGGGTAACACTTGATCAGGTAGAAGCTGCTATTCAGGGCATCTGTGAAAAATACCAATCAGAGTTTTATCCTTTTGAAGTGCGTGAAAGTGGCGGCGGATGGCAATTCCTGACCAAAAAAGACTTCCACAAAACCATTGCACAACTGAATGGCGATAAATTCCTCAAGCGTTTATCCAATGCTGCACTGGAACCACTCGCTATCATTGCTAATAAACAGCCCATTACCAAAGGTGAGATTGAATCCATCCGTGGTGTGAACAGTGATTATAGTATCCAAAAATTATTGGAAAAAGAACTCATTCTCATCAGTGGACGTAATGAACAAATGCCCGGAAAACCGCTGGTATACGCTACTTCGAAGAACTTTATGGACTATTTTGGCATCAATTCTCCGGAAGACCTACCAAAGATCAAAGAAGTACTAGCCGAGCAAATCGTAGAAGGAACCGTTATTCGTCCGGAAGATTTTACTGATCAACCCGTAGCAGATGCTATTAGTGAAGAAACCATCCATGAGGAACCTATTATTGATGGTGACACTTCTCTTTTAACAGTGAATGAAGACGGTGAATTGATTATTCAAGGAGAAGAAACGCTGGATAATTCTGACACTACAGACGCTAATGATGAAACATCATCTACCGATGAAGAAAACCCTTCTGACGAAAATCAACAATAAGATGGAGCAGCGGTGATATGAATATCTGCCAGACAAGTATCTTCGCAGTATGTCATCTTTTTTATCCAACGAGCAATTAAGAAATATTGCAACTGAGTTCGGTACTCCTGTATATGTGTACAATGCTAATCGCATCACTGAACAATTCCAACAATTAAAACAGGCTTTTAACAGTGATAAAGTCAGTTTTTTTTATGCCTGTAAAGCACTGACCAATATTAGTATCCTGAAACATATCAAATCTATTGGTTGCAAGGTAGACTGCAGTTCGATCAATGAAGCTAAACTGGCAATTCATGCCGGTTTTCCCTCTACTGATATTTTGTATACTAGCAATGGTATTGCCTTTGATGAAATCGAAGAAGCAGTTGCACTGGGAATCAATATCAATATTGATAGTCTTTCCAATCTGGAAAAGTTTGGAAAGAAATATGGACATAGTTATCCGGTAGGCATTCGTTTGCGACCCAATATTATGGCAGGTGGTAACTTAAAAATCTCTACCGGACATGATAGCAGCAAATTTGGTATTCCCATTGAACAGCTGAATGATATCGTTCGCATCATGCAGCAATATCAAATTCATATTGCCGGATTGCATGTACATACTGGTAGCGAAATCAAAGATGTAGCAGTCTTCATGAAAGTGACCGATGTATTTTTTGAATTGGTTCCACATTTTCCAGAATTACAGTTTCTTGATCTCGGCGGAGGGTTCAAAGTACCTTATCAGGATGGAGAGGAAGGAACTGATATACAACTTCTGGCAAAAGTAATCTTCGCTTTTGAGCAAAAAATCGAACAAACTTATCAGCTCGGTTTTCCTGTTTGGTTTGAGCCGGGTAAGTATTTGGTGAGCTAGGCCGGTTCTTTGATCACCTGTGTAAATGTGTTAAAAGAAACCAGTGCCACAACATTCGCAGGTGTAAACAGCGGATTCAATCATTTGATCAGACCCATGTTCTATGAATCCTATCACCGCATTCGAAACATTAGCAATGAAAAGGGTGTTATAAAAAACTATACCATTACCGGTAATATTTGCGAAACAGACACTTTTGCATGGGAGCGCCCAATGAATGAAATCAGAGAAGGAGATGTGTTGGTGTTTGATAATGCAGGTGCTTACGGATTTGAAATGGCGAGTAATTTCAACTCACGTTATCGTCCGGCAGAAGTCATGGGGAAAGATGGCAAATCTTATTTGATTCGAA
>JACVCQ010000385.1 GCA_016741945.1 Chitinophagaceae bacterium | reverse complement strand
TCCCTGGGGAACGGGTTTGGGTTTGCAAATGTTCTTCCTACAAAAATCAATGTTCAAACCAACTATTGAATTCACCGCCGATGCCTATCTCATGGACGATAAAGTGTATAGAGGTTATCTTGATGGCACACCGGTCGGGACATTTAAAGATATGGTAACCCTTTTTGCCGGAGTATCCATACACCCCATTACCAATGCCTATGTTTCGTTTTTAGCCGGACCTAGTTTTATCGGTGGTCAAACCCTTTTAGGGTTAAAACCTTCCTTGAGCTTTTATTTTTCTTCCAAACAAAAGCTGTCCGGCAAGATTTCTTACATCAATATACTTGAAAGAGAAGTCAGGGCAAAGCAAAACTTTACATCAATAAGTTTTGCTTTAGGAGTGAAATTGTATTAATTATTAATGTTAGCAATAATCATAAAAGCCGGATTAAAAAAGTAGATACAGCATGATACGAGTTATACCACTATTGCTTTTCCTCTTTTGTTGTGATTTGGCGACTGCACAATTCAGCTCAGGCTTTCTAAAAGGCGATAAGCAATTGTGCATCTTTCTAGAAAAAAAACTTGCTCATCGCCCTTTTGATGATACTACTTCCTACATCTTTACTACTGCCATATTAGCCTTTGATCATAAAGGGGCTATTGATACAGTTAAGTTTATGACTAACTCTCATAGCAAACTAAGATCCTACCTTACCAAAGTAATACTAGAAACCAAACAGATGTGGGATACTTCCATAACGAAAAACCTCCTTGTCTTAATTCCATTTGAGATCATTAAACTCGACTCAAATGAAAATATAATACCGATTCAGAATAGTAGAATGTTATCACATGAGTTCCTATCATTATTCAAAAACAACCACAGTTTGAATACAATATTGCTTAGCCCAATTATCAACATTCAATACCCGCCATCCAGAAAAGAAGTACCATGACAATTCAAACTACCTAATAATATTTAACTATAACTTTTAGAAAGTTTTAAAACTTTCTAAAAGTCAACTTAAACGATCTAATCAAAAAATGAACGTCCTATTCCACACTACAACAGCCCTTGGTATAGCCGTTCTATTCACCCATACAAAAAACAAGAAGCCATCTACTAGCATATTTGTATTTATGACTGGCATTCTTTCTCATGGCATTTTAGATACTATACCACACTGTTACCTCATCCCATCTAAAATAGATGCTTCACTAGGATTACTTATGATCATAACAGCAATCTGGCTCTGTAATAAACAATACAGCATCATGGTATTGTCCTCCTTTATCGGCTGTATCATACCTGATCTCATCGACCTGTCTCCTTCAATCATTAATAAACAATTAGGATGGAGTTTACCTGTATTTGATAAGTTATTTCCTTGGCACTTCAAGCAATTCTCCGGTTCTGTTTATACGGATGATTGTACTATTTCTAATATAAATCATACCATTTTAGTGATAGCATTGGGTGCGGTATGCTGGTATAAACGCTCTGTGGTGAGAGAGATGTTTAGTAAGGGTGAATGTTGATAGGCCGCAGATTTTAATGATGATTATGATTGGCGCTGATTGGATACTGCTGTCATAACCAATCATATCCAAAGGATTCCAATGGAAAAAATCTGCGTCCTATCATTGATTTTATACATCACATGGCCTTTTTGAAACTATTTTTCTGTAATTTACTTATCATTCTTTTCAAGTACTTACTTGAAGCGAAATTCGCTAACCAATGAAAAAAATCACCCTTCTCTTTCTTTCTACGCTATTCAGCCTCAGCCTGAGTGCTAAAAAAATATACTGGCCATTGGAGATCATTGTAGGAAAAGCAGATTTGATTGTAACGGGTAAAATAAGTGATATACAAGAGAACACCTATACTTTCAAAGTCAGTGAAACCATTAAAGGAACTGCTGGTCTTATGATCAGTGTCGAGAAGTTTAACGAATGGACTTGTGATATTCGTTTTGCAAAACATCAGGTTGGACAAGCGCTTATTCTTTTCTTACAAAAAAGTGCCGGTCATTGGACAATTATTGATGGTGGCAATGGTGAAATACCCATTATCAATCAACAAATCAAACTCATGAACCCAACTGCTTATACGAAAGCAATCGGCAACCCTGTATTTTCACTTACTGCTTTCAAAACAGGCATTCGTTTATTTTGTCAATATTTTCAATTGATTCAAAAAGGTGGAGAAGGCCCCAGAGCATCATTTAGCTTTCGACCCCTTGTTAGCAACGACAAAATCTTATCCTTTAAATTCAATAACCCTTTCACGTCTTGGCTGTCAACACAACTAAAAAAATATGAGCAGGTTTGACATTAAGCCTTAGTTTTATTTCACATAAGCCTTCGGAACTGTTTCAATACTATCTATGTTAAAAAAACAATGGATCCAAATATTGGTGATCAACTTTATCATTGCAATATTTATACTATCTCCATTTTTGCCGGGACCCAGTTCTTTAAGTAGTATTACGAATACCATTCATACCCTTACCCAGTTTTCAGGTATATTTCTACTCATAGCCATACCCATTGGAGTAATAGCTACTATTCGTGAGCGGGTCAGGAAACAAAAAATCTCTTTGTTCTTATTATTGTCCTGGGTGATTCCCACTACCCTTTTTTTGGTGAGCATATATGCCGCTAACCCTGCCAGAAATTTTAGTAGAAAGATTGCCATCCGAAATGCTACCCCCATCATTCATGCCATTGAATCTTACTATCAGGTCCACAAGAAATATCCTGATCATCTTTCAGATCTAAAGCCCGTATTTTTAAAACAGCTACCATCAACGGGGGTAATGGGTATTACAACCTATCAATATGAAAAAAGAGGTAGCAGTTTTTCAGTCTTGTTCACTCAAAATGTATTGGCTGGATTCAATAAGGAAATCGTTAGTTACGATCCCGGATACCAATACTTTCTTGATGATTCAATAAATCAGGTTTATTCTGCTAGTAAACATAAATGGAAATATTATATTC
>JACVCQ010000384.1 GCA_016741945.1 Chitinophagaceae bacterium | reverse complement strand
CTATTGTTGGTACCTCATGAGATTTTACAAGCCAAAGGCGCTGTAAGCGAAGAAACCGTACAAATAATGGCAGAAACAGCCCGAAAAATGATGCAAACAGATTATGCACTGGCAGTAAGTGGCATTATAGGGCCGGATGGCGGCACGGAAGAAAAACCTGTAGGTCTGGTGTGGGTTGCAGCCGCATCGGAGGAAAAAACCGTTACTGAACTATTTCAATTTCGATTTGACCGATCTAGGAATATTGAATTGACTGCTATCAATGCATTGAATTTGTTAAGACAACTCATTCTTGGAAAGCGCTAAGTCTTGCTGAAAAGCCTATAAATAGTGGGTTAGAAAATGCTGTGTAAAAAGAAGCGGCAGATTTTTCGATTTTCAGCCTTAAATTGTTTATTTTCTCATTAATATTGCCCCCTGAAAACAAACAGGCGTAAGTTTTTAGCGCAGAGGGAGCATGAGGCTGTGTTAAGGGTTTTCTGATTTTAGATCATTTTTTAAACACTACGAACTGTATGGCAATTGCTGAATTGGTGATGCCCAAATTGGGCGAAAGTATCATGGAAGCCACCATTCTGAAATGGAATAAAAAGGTAGGTGATCACGTGAAACAAGATGAAACAGTACTGGATATCGCCACAGATAAGGTTGACAGCGAAGTACCATCTACGGCTGAGGGGGGGATTACTGAAATTTTATTCAATGTGAATGATGTAGTACCTATCGGTACGGTCATTGCCAGAATTAATACTACTGCAAATGGATCTGCTACAACGGTACCCCCAGTACCGGCTGTTGCTGCTCCACAGGAAGAAATCATTGTTGAAGCAGCTCATATCATCAAAGAAGAAACGAGCCCTGAACCCGTCGCAGATCCAGTGGAGCCAATTGTACCAGAAACAGTTCCATTTGAACCTGCTGCCGCCAGTTCGACTGAACTATTGGATAAACCCGCAACAAATCGCTTTTATTCACCTTTGGTGCTTAACATTGCCAATAGCGAAGGTATCAGTTTGAGCGAATTGGAAAGAATTCCGGGTACAGGTATCGATGGTAGAGTGAGCAAAAAAGATATACTACAATATGTAGCCAATAAGAAATCTGGTCATATCCCTGCACCGGTTGTTACCACTTCTTCCTCTGCCCCTGTTCAGGCATCACCAAGATTTGAAACTACAGCCAAACCATCAGCAGGAGCATCTTCTTCAGAAATTACAACAATTACTATTTCAACTCCATCTGGTAAATTAAGCGACCCCGGAGCTGTCATAGTTAACGGTCATACTGAGATCATTGAAATGGACAGAATGCGCAAACTGATCGCCAAGCATATGGTAGACAGTAAGCATACCAGTCCGCATGTAACCAGTTTTGCTGAAGCGGATGTTACTCATATGGTACAATGGCGCGAAAAAGTGAAGAGCGAGTTTGAGAAGAGAGAGGGAACAAAGCTAACATTCACTCCCATGTTCATTGAATGTATTGCACGCATCATTGAAAAATATCCATTGATCAATTGTTCTGTGGATGGTGATAAGATCATTGTTAGAAAAGATATCAATATAGGTATGGCTACTGCCCTACCTTCTGGCAACCTGATTGTTCCGGTCATTAAAGGTGCCAATCAGCTGAACATTGTAGGATTGAGCAAAGCAGTAAATGGATTGGCAGACGCCGCTAGAAACAATAAACTAAAACCGGATGATACTACAGGCGGCACTTTCACTTTAACCAATGTAGGCACTTTTGGAAGTCTGATGGGAACACCTATTATCTCTCAACCCCAAGTAGCGATTTTAGCGGTCGGTGCCATAAAAAAACGCCCGATGGTAATTGAAACCAAAGAAGGCGATACCATTGGAATTAGACATATGATGTATTTATCATTAAGTTATGATCATCGTATTGTAGATGGCAGTATTGGTGCCAGCTTCCTTACCGAAGTAGCCAAAGAATTTGAGAAATGGGATGCTAATCGCCAGTGGTTCCAGTATTTATAGTCCATAGTCGATGGTCCATGGTCCATGGTAAAAACAATTATTAACTATGGACCATGGACTATGGTCTATCAACCACACTCATTTTCACATCCTGTTAATAAACATCTCATACAAATCTGTTTTTGAATCAGTAAATTCAGAAAACAAAATGGATCAGTATGAAGACCTTATCACAAACCTGGTTTGCGGATGGTTATATTGATTTTGAATTAAAGAAATATACCCTTCTCGCTTATTTACAGGAAATCAACCGTTATTTCTGTCAGAACAAATTGTACCCTCAGCTGGCAGATATTATTTTCCATTACAATAACCTGATTGCATTTAAAGAAAATAAACAATACTTACAGGAACAATTTCCGAAAAAACTGACAGGCATACAGATTGAAAAGTTGCAGCTCTTATATGAATCTATGGTAGAAGATGATGAACTAATGCAGGAGCTAGAAGACATCATTCAGTATGCTTCTTCCAGCATGAAAAAAACCATAAACAGTGGAACAGAGATTTATGAATTTGTTGAAAACAAACTCACCATTGAACCCATTGGTCTGATTCCATTGGATCACAATGAGGGGTATTTTCTCTTATGTGAGGGTACTTGCAGGAATACATGGGTATATCAATATCGTCTCAGCATTTTTGAAAAACATGATGAAAAATACCGAAGTATTAAAACAGAGTTTGTGGATGTTTGGCAAAGAAGTATTGTAAACTCTTACCAAAACATCAAAGCCGAGTTAATCAGGAACAGATCTGACCTTCCCAATCCCGCCGTATACGCTGTTGAAACAGAACTGAGTTTACCTCTGGAAGAAACACTACTACCTATTGCAAAGAGAAGTTTGGTGAGATATATTTCAACGCAGATGACATAGGATGTCGGATGTCGGATGTCGGATTTCGGATGTCTGTCTCCGGTAGCCACCTGACGATGGCGAGAGACTAACGGGCGTTCTGGTCTTTGCGTCCGGCGTTGTCTGTGCATCACCGCGACATCATAG
>JACVCQ010000383.1 GCA_016741945.1 Chitinophagaceae bacterium | reverse complement strand
ACAATAGACTCCTTAAGGCCATTAGCCTCAAGAACGGTCACGAATATACGGTCTGTGAGTTCAAAACCGCTTTCTTTCCGAATATTTTGTATCCGATTCACGAATTCACGGGCATCACCCTCCTGTTTTAGCTCCTCAGTGAGGGTAATATCCAATGCCACAGTCAAACTCCCCTTGCCTGCCACACTCCATCCCGGAATATCTTCTGCAGCAATTTCCACTTCCGACAATAATATGGTGATGATTTCTCCATCTAGGTTTAGGTCTATTTGACCGGCTTTCTCAATCGTAGCAATCTCATGCTGACCAAAACCGGTGATCAATGCACCCGCTGCTTTCATTTTTGCACCCAGTTTCGTTCCCAGTGCTTTGAAATTAGGCTTGATCTTTTTCTTGATGATACCTTCCGTATCCGTGATGTATTCCATCTCCTTTACATTCACCTCTGCCTTGATCAAATCTTCGATCAGTTCCAACTGATGCTTCATATTGGGATCAAGCACCGGTATCAATACTTTCTGTAAAGGCTGTCTAACTTTAATATTTACTTTTTTTCGCAGTGATAATACCAACGAACAAACATCTTGTGCCAATTGCATTCTCTCCTCCAATACTTCATCAATGGCTGCTTCATTGGCTACAGGGAAATCTGCATGGTGAACAGATGCCACATTGAATCGATTCGTTACTGCATTCAGATTTCTGAAAACTGCATCACTAAAGAATGGAGAAATAGGTGCCATCAATCTTACGATTGTCTCCAAACATTCATACAAAGTTTGGTAAGCACTGATCTTGTCTGATTCATAATCACCTTTCCAGAAACGACGGCGACACAAACGCACATACCAGTTACTCAAATGCTCATCTACAAATTCTTCAATAGCTCTTCCGGCGATGGTTGGCTCATAGTCATCCATGGCTGCCGTTACCTTTTTCACTAAACTATTGAGTGAAGAAAGGATCCATCGATCGATCTCAGGTCTATCTGCCAATGCAATCGGCGCTTCTTTAAATGCAAATCCATCTACGTTTGCATACAAAACAAAAAACTGATAGGTATTGTATAAAGTACCGAAAAATTTACGCTGCACTTCCTGAATACCTGCCAGATCAAATTTCAAATTATCCCAAGGTGATGCATTTGTGATCAAATACCAACGCGTGGCGTCAGCACCATATTTTTCAATGGTTTCAAACGGATTCACCACATTCCCCAAACGCTTACTCATCTTGTTGCCGTTCTTATCCAACACCAACCCATTACTCACAACGGTTTTGTAAGCCACACTGTCAAACAACATCACACCAATCGCATGCAAAGTATAAAACCAGCCACGTGTTTGGTCAACACCTTCTGCGATGAAATCTGCAGGGAATGATTTTCCCTTATCCACCAATTCTTTATTCTCAAAAGGATAATGCCATTGCGCATAAGGCATGGCACCACTATCAAACCATACGTCGATCAGATCGGGTACTCGATGCATGGGTTTTCCTGAAGTACTCACCAACACGATCTCATCTACATAAGGTTTATGCAGATCAAGAATACCTTCATGCAAATAATGTTTATTGACCTCGCCACCCAATACTTCATTGGCTTTGCGGATACCTTCATTCAATTCTTCGATGGAACCGATACAAACTTCCTCACTACCATCTTCTGTACGCCATACAGGTAAAGGCGTTCCCCAATAGCGACTGCGACTTAAGTTCCAGTCTACCATATTTTCCAGCCAGTTACCAAAACGTCCTTCACCGGTACTTTTTGGTTTCCAGTTGATGGTCTTATTCAGTTCCACCATTCTGTCTTTCACCGCAGTGGTTTTGATGAACCAAGCATCTAACGGATAATACAGAATCGGTTTATCGGTTCTCCAACAATGCGGATAACTGTGTTCGTATTTTTCAACTTTAAATGCGCGGTTCTCTTTTTTCAGTTTTACGCAGATGTCTACATTTACATCTACATAATCCTTCTCGTCTTTATAATTCTTTACGTAGCGACCGCTGAACTCACCCAATCCATCCACAAATTTTCCCTCTCTATCCACCATGGTCAAAATACCGATATTGTATTTCTGCCCAACCTTATAGTCATCTGCCCCGAATGCAGGAGCCGTGTGTACGATACCGGTACCATCTTCAGTCGTTACAAAATCACCACACAATAAACGGAAAGGTTTTGCACCTGGTGTGATTTCTTCAACTACAGATGGAGAGTTGGCTTCGTAAGGAAGCAATTGTTCATAAGTGGCATCTTCAATCGCAGATCCTTTGAACTCAGTGATGATTTTCCAAGGCAATAATTTTACTTCTGCATGGTATCCAGCAAAATCACCGTTCTCTCCTTCCGGCTTGAAATACTTACCCAGCAAGGCTTTTGCAAGCACCACGAATACAGGTAAGTATGTATATGGATTGAATGTTTGCACCAATACATAATCAATATTCGGCCCCACCGTCAATCCTAAGTTAGATGGCAATGTCCATGGAGTAGTTGTCCATGCCATAAAAAACACCTCATCAGAACCTGCAGCATCAAAAAGAAATTGTGTCTTGTTGCTTTTGATTGCCTTGAACATTGCTACTGCAGATGTATCCTTTACATCCTTATAAGTCCCCGGCTGATTCAATTCATGTGAACTCAATCCAGTTCCTGCTGCCGGTGAATACGGTTGAATGGATACACTTTCATACAAGTATCCTTTCTTGTATAACTGACTCAATATCCACCACAGTGATTCAATGTATTTGTTATCGAAAGTGATATAGGGATCATTCAAATCAACCCAGTATCCCATTTTGGTAGTGATATCATCCCAAATGTCTTTGTAACGCATCACTGCTTCTCGACATTTCTGATTGTAATCCTCCACTGAAATTTTCTTACCGATATCTTCTTTGGTAATACCCAGTTCTTTCTCCACACCCAATTCCACAGGCAAACCATGGGTGTCCCATCCACCTTTACGCTTCACCTGAAAACCTTGCATGGTCTTATAG
>JACVCQ010000382.1 GCA_016741945.1 Chitinophagaceae bacterium | reverse complement strand
AATTTTTTCTCAGCGCTTTCAATGCTTCAATCACGCCTTTGCTATGTCCATGTGCACTATCAAGCGTTACCACATCTACACCAACTTGTTGTAGTGCAGCAGCACGATCCATCAGATCACGAGTAATACCTAATGCAGCACCTACCAATAATCTACCTAAGTTATCTTTCACACCATTTGGGAAATTACTTAGTTGCATGATGTCACGGTAAGTAATCAATCCAATAAGTTTGCCTTGTTTATTGACAACAGGGAGTTTTTCAATTTTATATTGACGTAAGATCTTCTCTGCTTTTTTTAGATCAGTACCTTCAGGAGCGGTGATGAGATTTTCTTTGGTCATTACTTCTTTCACCTTTCTTTTTTTATCCGTCTCAAAACGAAGGTCACGGTTGGTAAGAATACCCACGAGTTTTTGTCCGCCATCGATGATAGGAATACCGCCGATTTTATTTTCTTTCATCAACTTCAACGCATCGCCAATGGTAGCATCTACTAATAAGGTAACAGGGTCGATGATCATACCACTTTCACTCCGTTTTACTTTACGTACTTGCTCAGCTTGCTTTTCAATGGTCATGTTTTTGTGGAGAATGCCCAATCCGCCTTCACGTGCCAATGCAATGGCCAAACCAGCTTCTGTTACCGTATCCATCGCAGCAGATAGGATTGGAACATTCAATGTAATGGCTTTGGTAAGTTGTGAACGGATATCAACCTCACGGGGAAGAATTTCACTGTAAGCGGGCATCAACAGGACATCATCGAAGGTAAGTCCTTCGCCAAATAACTGAGATGCTGCAGCATTGTTGCGGGGAGAAGATTTTCTTGTTGCCATGTGCAAAGATAGTTCAATGGGAATATTGGTTCCAAAAAATGATTTTAGCTAATAAGGGATGGCTTATAGCTCATGGTATATAGTTCATAGGATATTCTTACAATTTGCTATGAACCATTCGCTATACGCTCAACTGGTACCTCTTCCCCGGCAACTGAATAATAATGTTTTGTAGTTCTAGGTTGAGTATGGCTGAGGCCATGGCTGAGCTGGGGAGTTTACTTTTGAGGTAGAGCTCATCTACGTGTATTTGTTCATGAGCAGTGAGAATGGATATGATGATTTGTTCTTCTGCTGAAAGTTCGGGGAACAATTTTTTTTGCAAATTTTTTTTCTTTTTGGGTTCAAGCCATCCTAAAGCATGAATGATTTGTTCGGGGCTTGTAAAAGCTGTGGCTTTGTTTTGAGCAATCAATTGTAAACAGCCTGTACTTCGCTGGTCATAAATACGTCCGGGTACCGCAAATACATCACGGTTATACTCAAAAGCAAGGTCAGCAGTTATCATACTGCCGCCTTTCACCGCAGTTTCTATGACAATGGTAGCATCCGAAATTCCTGCAACAATTCTGTTGCGTTGTGGAAAATGATGTCTATCGGGTAATTCATCAAACCAAAACTCTGTGAGTAGTCCTCCCTGATCTGTCATTTCTTTTGCCAATGATCGATGTACATGCGGATATATCGTTTTGAATCCATGTGCCATGACACCAATCGTAGGTAGTTGTTGCTGTAATGCTGACCGATGTGCAATAGCATCAATACCATGGGCTAATCCGCTTACAATCGTAACATCGTAAGACTGTAATGTTTTGATCAATTGTTCAGTAACCATTCTGCCATAATCGGTCGCATTTCTGCTACCAATAACACTGATGATTCTGGAGGGATTCAATGATTTATTTCCTTTGAAAAAAAGTACCAATGGGGGATCAGCACAGTTCTTTAATCTTTGTGGATATTGTTCATCAGTAATGAAAACCAATGTTAGCTGGTGTTGCTCTATCTTTTTTAGTTCCTGTTCTGAAGCATAGTGATCTGTAAATTTTTTGATCTGTGCAGCTCTTACTTCTCCAATCCCTTCAACTGCAGCCAAGTCTTTTTTTCTTGCATGGAAAATAGCAGATGCGGTTCCGAAATAATCGATCAGTTGTTTGGTGAGAATACTGCCAATATCCGGTATTCGGGTTAGTGACAATTGATAAATACTTTCTTCTGTCATCATGCCGACAATGTCAGCAAAAAAATAATGGAGAAAACAGGTATTTATACATAGGGAATTACCTGATTAGTCACTAAATTCAAATTCTAAAATTTTAAAATGCGTAGGGTTATTGCTTGGTTGTTTTTCTTAATGATCTGCACAAGTGTGGATGCGCAGCGAATAGAAAAACCATTTGTAATTGAATATAAATCGGGGTATCTGGCATTAACAGATTCACTTCAGGTAAAGCTGTTAACAATGCCAAAAAAATATCATCCCTTGAAAGACTATGAAATCATTGTAACGGGCGATATAGCATTTGTGAATTTTTTTGAATCTACAAGAGATAGAAATGCGAAAAAGCTAGGTACAAATTTTCGCCATGATAATGTGTATTCTGATTTTATTCAACAGAAGGAATATCATCAAATCCAAAGGCATGAATTAAATAATCAGAGACTTTTAGTGGAACGTAATTTTACTGCATTACAATTTGATATGTATCAGGATTCTATAAAAATTCTCGGATATACTTGTTATAAGGCAATGCCTGCCAAGAATAATTATCTGAATGCAGTGGTATGGTATACACCGCAAATTCCTTATCCGGTATCTAAACATGGGTTTACGGGGTTACCCGGTGCTATTTTAGCCAGCGAAACCTTCTCACATGGTATCAGGTATGTCTCTATTGCTTACTCTATCAGACCCGAAAGTAGAATTCCTACGAAACCTACTAAAGGTTATCCTATTTCCGGAAAAGAGTATGTTGAAATGATGAATAAAGTGATTCCTGAAAATGTAAGAGCTGCTTTTACAAACCAGTAATGGTAAAACTCGTCCTCCTGTTTTTAGCCCTTCCTTCTTCAGTACTATTGTCTGCAACAGGTTGTGTATCTCCATAACCCTTGTATGACAGTCTTTCTATATTGATTCCTTTGCTTACCAAATAATCTAAAATCGATTTTGCG
>JACVCQ010000381.1 GCA_016741945.1 Chitinophagaceae bacterium | reverse complement strand
CAGTTATTCCGGAGAACAATACATTCACTGGTGGTATTCCAAATAATATCTACCTAGGATATGGACCACAGCGAGTAACCTTAAGAGCAAATGCAACCGGAGGTACTTCTTATACATATACATGGAGAGCAGTATCCGGTAACGGAACCATCAGCAGTACCAACAGCTCGCAGCCGGTATTTGCACCAACTGCAGCAGGTAATTACACTTTTGAAGTGAGTGTGAGAACTCAATCAGGCTGTGTGTCTGTAAGTAGGGTTACGATTTGTGTAAGAGATATTAGAGTAAAAGATACAGACGACGATAAATGTGATCATAAGTCGCATAGCTCGAAAGACTGTAAGCATGGTAAGCATAATCATGGCAAATGTGATCATAAATCGCATAGTAAGGATAAGTGTAAGGATAAATATGATGACGGTGATGATGATAAAGATGATTGTGATCATAAATCTCATGATAAGAAAGATTGTAAACACAAGGGTCATAAACATTCATCATGTGACCACAAATCGCATCATTCTTCTGCATGTAAGAATAAATACAATGATAAGTATGATGATGATCATGATGATGATGATGACGATGATGATGTTTACAAAGTGTACCTCTGTCATGTACCTCCGGGTAATAGCGGTAATCCTCAAACATTAAAAATTAGTGTGAATGCAGTAGCTGCTCACCTCAGCAATCATTCAGGCGATCGTTTAGGATCATGTGCAGATCAGGGATGTGTTGAAACACCACCTCCGCCACCAACTTGCAGCAGTTCAATCACTGTTGTACCTGAAAACAACGTTTTCACTGGAGGTGTTCCATCTAATATCTATTTGGGATATGGACCTCAACGTGTTACCCTGCAAGCCAATGCTACAGGCGGTACCGGATATACTTATAGCTGGAGATCAATTGCTGGCGGGGGTTCACTAAACAATACAACAAGTGCACAACCTGTGTTTAGTCCATCCAGAGAAGGTTATTATACCTTTGAAGTACGTGTTACAACACAAGCAGGTTGCACCAGTACCAGTCAAGTCAATATCTGTGTACAAGATATTAGAGTAGAAGACGATTGTAACGATTGGAATTGGAGCTGGAATTGGTGGTCAGGTAATAGTCAAAATAGTAGTAATTCAAAAGTATATATCACAAGACGCAATGGTAACAGCAATAACTTCAGAATAATGGAGGTAAAAGTATCTGATGTGGCAGCACATTTACAAAACAATCCTAATGATCGATTGGGTAAAGGATTGAATGGCTGTGTATCAAATGCGGTTTCCAGCACTGTCATCAGTGGTAATCAGATCATTGCTATTACGAATGAATTGCCAACTGTAAGTAATGGTAAAATCATAGCTCCGTCTAACAATTTGTCAGAGCTCGATATCAAAGTCATGGGTAACCCAAGCCGAAGCTTCTTTACCATTCAAATGACCAGCAAGCATGAGTTACCGATTCAGGTTCGCATTTTCGATATCAATGGTCGCCCAGTAGAATCTAAAGCCAATCAGTTGCCAAATAGCACCATACAAATTGGACACAATTTGGGATCTGGAACTTATTATGCCGAATTCTTGCAGGGAAGTAAAAGAAAAGTCATTCAATTGATTAAAGTCAGATAAATATTTTTAGTAACCCCAACCTATCCAAAACCCTTTATCCCTGAAAACCAAAAAGAGAAGAGCAGTTCCCATGGAACGGCTCTTTTTCTTTTTCCATGAGTAGCATTGACACTACAATTCATTGTATACAATCAATTCTTATTTGTAGTAAAATCTGTACATACCATTTGTAGTATCAGCTCAAACCATCCATTTTACTAGATCGATTTCTACAAACTTATCATCCTGTTTATTTGTTGATGTAAAAAAATATTTTCATGTAACAAAAGAGGAAGGGATTCTTGTAGTACCGTTGCTACTATTCCAATTACCCGTACTACTTTATTTTCATCATTACTGTTATTTGCTAAGGTCTCTGAGTACTGTCACTTTGTGCTATCAAACCAGAGTGATTTTTTATGCAACTGCAGCACAGATTTTTTTATTCCATAGCAATACAGGTTAGTCAATATTTATTTTGGTTGCTGCTTTTGTTGTTTTCGGGTGTTGCAAAGGCAGATTCTACCTTTACCATTATCCATAGTAAACAAAGTCTTAGTTTCCAAACTTCTTCTTTTTGTCAAAATGCAGATTTACAGATCAGTGGAATTTCACCTAAAGTAGAGAAGCTATTATGGAAACATAATAACCAAGTAGTACAAAGCAACTATACACCCGCATTCATTCAAACAGTTGCCGGAACAGCACAAGAAGGAAGTCATGAGGATGAGTTTCGTTATCCAAGTGCTATTGCGGTAGATGCAGCGGGAAGTATCTATATCGCTGATCACTTTAATCATCGTATTCAAAAATGGATACCCGGTGCCAAACAAGGTATTACCGTTGCCGGGGGGCGTGGTCAAGGAGATGCACCGGATCAATTGGATTATCCTATGGGAGTCGCTATTGATCAAGCGGGTAATTTATATGTTGCAGATGCATCCAATCAACGTATCCAAAAGTTTACTCCCTCCAATCCTTATGGCATCACGGTTGCCGGAGGTAATGGAAGAGGTAATAAGGCCAATCAATTTAATATGCCTTTTGGTATTTGCCTAGATAAAGAGGGTAATATTTATGTAGCAGATAATTATAATCATCGTATACAAAAATGGATGCCCGGTGCAGTTGCGGGGATTACAGTAGCAGGGGGCAAACAAGCAGGGAGTAACGCAAATCAACTCCGGTATCCCTCCAGTGTAAAAGTAGACAAGAACGGAAATCTATACATTGCTGATGCCTCCAATGATCGTATTCAATTGTGGATAAAGGATGCTAAGGAAGGAGTAACAGTGGCAGGGGGTAAAAGAGGTTAATGGGCCGAACAGTTGAATTTCCCTACAGGTATTGACATCTATGAGAATGGCAATCTGTTTATTGCCACATAAACCGATCACCGATTCCAAATGTGGAATATGGGGCCCAAAAATGGGG
>JACVCQ010000380.1 GCA_016741945.1 Chitinophagaceae bacterium | reverse complement strand
AACCCATTTTACACGCCATAAAAGCGGGGGAAAGTTCAGCGGCGACCCATGTAGTGCCTACACCTGATGCAACCATCCAAGCTTCTGCACCTATAGCAGCATCTCAGCTACAAACTGAAACTGTAATCAATGAAGGAAGGATCTTTGCTTCTCCACTTGCTAGAAAAATTGCAGGCGAAAAAGGCATAGATCTACGTTATGTAAAAGGAACGGGCGATAATGGCAGAATCACAAAGAATGATGTTGATACGTATGTACCAGCAGCTACTACTTCTGCACCACAAGCCGCTAAGTCTGCCGCTCCAGTTGCTACGGCTCCTGCCGGACAAGTCAGCTTCGAAGATGTGCCTGTATCTCAAATGCGTAAGACCATTGCGCGTCGTTTGAGTGAGAGTTTGTTCACAGCTCCGCATTTTTACCTGACCATGAGTATTGATATGGATGCCGCTGTTGCAGCACGTGCCAAAATCAATGAAGTGGCTCCAGTAAAGATTAGTTTCAATGATATGGTATTGAAAGCCACAGCATTGGCTTTGAAACAACATCCAAAAGTAAACAGCAGTTGGTTAGGTGATACCATTCGCTATAACCATCATATCAATATTGGTGTGGCGGTTGCGGTGGAAGATGGTTTATTGGTACCGGTTGTACGTTTTGCAGATACCAAATCATTGAGTCAGATAGGTGCTGAAGTAAAAGAATACGCACAAAAAGCAAAAGATAAAAAATTACAGCCTGCAGACTGGGAAGGAAGTACTTTCACCATTTCCAATTTAGGTATGTACGGAATTGATCAATTCACTGCGATCATTAACCCACCAGACTCTTGTATTCTTGCAGTAGGCGGTATTTCACAAGTGCCTGTGGTTAAAAACGGACAAGTAGTTCCCGGCAATATCATGAAAGTGACATTGAGCTGTGATCACCGCTCCGTAGATGGTGCAACAGGTGCTGCTTTCTTACAAACATTAAAGTCCTTGTTAGAAGAACCATTAAGAATGCTCGTATAATAAGCGAGGTCATAATATATTATCAGGTGAAAGCTTTTCCGTAATGGAAAAGCTTTTTTCTTGCATTTATGAGAGTTAAAGGGTATTTTGTTCTATTGCTTTCTAATTCATTAAAGCAACTAAACCTTTCAACATGAGAAAACTCTTCACCGTTGCTCTAATGGCAACCATCATCTTTAGCTGTAAAAATGCGGAAGAAAAAAAAGAAGTAGCAACCGATGTTACATATCCTTATTCATTGGAAAAACCCGATAATTGGGATATCGGAAGTAAGGAAAATACATTACTTGTCATGAATGCCTTCAAAGCATTTGAAGACAATAAAGTAGAAGACTGCCTTTCTTATTTTGCCGATACAGTCAAATGGCGTGCTGATTACATGGATCAAACATTTGTCAAAGACAGTCTAAGAACTGCTATTACGAATTTGAGAAACTCAATGCAGGCGATACAAGTTAAAATGGCAGACTTTGAATCCGTTATCTCGAAAGACAAAAAAGACGAATGGGTAACATTATGGTATACTGAAATCGTTACCGATAAAACCGGTAAGAAAGATTCATTGGCGATGGTCAGTGATATTAAAGTTTCGAAAGGAAAAATTGTTGAACTCAACGAATCCATTCGTCACTTTCCCACAAAAAAACTCTAAAACATCATAAGCTGATATCAAAAAGAGAGCCGCTGAACAAATCAGCGGCTCTCTTTTTATGTATACTCACTACTCACTATTGACTACTCACCATTCACAATTCACCACTCATCACATCCAATCGGCGCCCCCGGTGCAATTTCTGCGTGCTGTGGTATTTCTATGTCTTTGGGCTTTTCAATTCTTTCGATCGCATATAAATAATGTGGTCTCCATGAAATAGGGTTCAGATCGGCTTGTCTTTTTGCATAAGCTTTTAGGTTGTTTAATCTATCCAGACAAATGGACTTTACTAAGTAGTTGGCATTGTTATGCTGACTCAACACCAGTAACCAAGTTAATACGATCTGCTGTGTTTGAGCCTGTACCTGACCTTTTAACCCTTCTTGCTTAGGAGCCATCCATGTTTTTTGGATGATGGCATCCAATACTTCTCCCCAACCTAAGGTCCCCTTTTGTGCCTTGAATTGTTCCAATCGATTAGCTCTTTCTGCATTGAATAAAAAGCCTAATTCAAAATGCGCCAATGCTTCTGCAGCAGCCATCGGATCAAAACTCATCCCTGTTCTTTTAGCAAATGTTTCTCCTACACCATAATACATGGGCGGGCGAGGAGGAATCATCAAACTAATACGATCAGGTAGTGTGAGCACGTCAGGCGATAAACAATCCAATGCTGCTTTTAGTGCCTTTTGCTGAATAGCATTATCAAGTATTTGTGGTTGTTGTTGTGTATCACCACGAACATTGTAACTGTAGTTCATACCACCAATCAACTTTACCACTGCTTCGATCTGATAACGATGATAATTGTATACCGGTACCAATACATCTTCTAGTCTTGACATCGGCATCGCTTCCTGGATGGCTTTCTCAGAAAATTGATCCAATGCTTTTTGTCGAACTTGTAAAACATTTTTCAATTCATCAGTCACCTCTTTTCCATTGTCCCATAAATGGGCATAAGGGTGTAGTCCGCCTGCCGCTCTTGCATCGGCATCTGCAATAAACAGTAATCCTTTTTTGGTATTCTCTTCCAGCAGATTCTTCAACGCTTTATCTTCATTGGTTCCATCCGGAAAATCCTGATAGCCATAAATAATGGCTCTCTTATCCCACTCTCCAATTTCATTGGTATACACTTTTGAAAAATCAATCTCGCCTTTACTGTTTACAAAAATATTGGGATGCGGATAATCCATCACTGATCCACGATCATTATAACTGGAGGCATAATTGTGTTGTAACCCAAGTGTATGCCCAATTTCATGCGCAGATAATTGACGTAAGCGTTGTAGGGCAGCTTCACGCATGGTAGCCGGAACCGGTTTACCTGTTTCATAGGGAGATAAAAAACCGGGAAAAATCAGATGATCCTGGCG
>JACVCQ010000379.1 GCA_016741945.1 Chitinophagaceae bacterium | reverse complement strand
ACTATCATAAAAGATGGAGGAATCCGGGTGATGAAGCATTCACACAAATACCTTCCATGATTTATCCCAATATCCCTGCCAGAGATGAGTTCTACTTGTATTCCCAAGCACTGATTGAGAAAGGCGATCATATTCGATTAAGAGATATACGCTTGACTTGGGAGCTTCCATTGAAAGCCAAACAGGCATTGGGTCTTAAGAGTTGTAGAATTTATAGTTATATCAACAATATCGGTATTCTGTGGAGGGCTAACAAAGCCAATATAGACCCCGATCATATCACCGGCTTTCCCAATCCACGCTCTTATGCCATAGGCGTACAACTTGATTTTTAAACCTCAATTTATTCCACATGAAAACAAACTATAATTATTGTATCCTAATACTTAGCTGTCTTTTGGGGATGTCTTATAACAAAAATGAATTCCTGGATAAAAAACCGAATTCTTCCATTATCATTCCCACCAAATTACCGGAACTGCGTTCGATGTTAGACAATACCCAAGTGTTTACCTATACCCCGGGTTTAGGTGAAATGGGGGCTGATGATTACTACTTATTAGAAACCAACTGGCAATCACTTCCATTCTTAGAAAGGAATAGTTATACCTGGCAATCTGATCTATATGGTAGTCAGCTCAACGTTAGAGATTGGTCAACCCCATACCAACAAATACTCTATACCAATATTGTACTAGAGCAACTGGAAAAAAATCCACCTGCACCCAATGAGTTAGCCGAATGGAAAGATATCCAGGGATCCGCCTATTTTTTAAGAGGGTTTGCACTCAGCAATCTGTTACATCATTTTGCGCCTGCACTGGATAGTCAAACCATGACCACCACACCCGGAGTTCCCATTCGCTTAACTACGAATGTACACCGCTATGAATCCAGAAGTAGTATCAAAGACTGTTACGATCAGATTTATACCGATCTGCAAACAGCTGCAAAACTGTTGTCAAGCCAAGTACCCCCGGTTGCTAAAAACAGACCTTCCAAACCCGCTGCATTTGCACAACTTGCCCGCATATCGCTGCTGACGGGTCAATATGATCTTGCTAAAAAATATGCAGACAGTGCTTTGCAATTGTACAATCACCTGATCGATTATAATAGCATCAGTACTACTGCATTATCTCCCTTTGACAGATCCCAACCAGAGATTTGGTACTTCGCTCAAGCCATGAGTGAATATTCTATTCTTTTAACCATTTCAACAATTGTTTTTGCTGATACTACACTGTATCGATCCTATCATACCAATGACCTAAGACGATCTATATTTTTTCGACCACTAACTGGCAATCAAGTAGGATTTAAAAGAGGTTATAGCGGTACCATATTGTCGTTTACCGGACTAGCAACAGATGAAATTTATCTGATAAGAGCAGAAGCATTGGCAAGATTGGGTCAATGGCAAAGTGGCTTGGCAGACTTAAACACCCTATTGATCAAAAGATGGCGTACAGGAACTTTTGTACCCATCAACGCTGTAAATGCAGCGGATGCATTGGAAAAAATTTTACAAGAAAGAAGAAAAGAATTGGTTTGGCGAGGACACCGGTGGTTGGACCTTAAGCGATTCAACAGACAAGGTCGTTCTATACAACTCACCCGAAAGTTTGCGGGCCAAACTTTCACCCTTGATCCTAATCATCCAAAATATGTATTTGCCATTCCTGAAAATGAAATCATTCAATCAGGTATCATTCAAAATCCTCGTTAATCTACCATTATGAAAAAAATACAACAAATCGTCATCGGAATTTGGCTCATGCTTTTCCCTGTATGGGCAAACGCTCAGCATTCATCTGCTGTTTATATTCAAGGTAATATTTGGTCGGCTGACAATGATAGCATTACTCTTACTTACTATTCGCATAAATTAGGTGATACAGACATTACTGCTATCAAGCAAAAAGTTTCTGCTAAAAACGGTTTTTTTGAATTCAACATCCCTAATATGTCTGAACCTTTTTTTGCAAGTATCATATCCAGCCATTGGAAAAATCTAGTCTTGAATAATCTTTTGATAGAACCCGGGGATAGTATCGTGATCAGGGTATTGGACTCGAATTATGATCCGGCATTGCTAAAAGCAAAACCTTTTTTCCATATCATCGGAAGAAATGCTTCTAAAATTCAATTCCAACATAATTTGGATTGGGCGGTGCGCCATAATAAAATTCAGGGAATAAAACCGCAGATTGCGAATAGCTACAATGACCTTAATGAAATTTTACCGGATATTCAGCAAAATACAAAACTGTATACCATGTATTGGGATAGTTTGTACAACCAACAAGCGGAACCCATATCAGTCAAAGCAACAGCTGCATTCAAATTAGATCTTCAAATAAAAAAAATAAAAGCACTGGTAAATGCATACAATTCCCTGTTTGAAAAAAAACTAAACCAATCGGACAGAGCCACAGCAGTTCCAGCATTAGTAGAAGAATATCAAAGCACTGTACATCCACAAGTAGAAGAAATCTTGCGTAACAATGTATTGGATATTCTAACACCAGAATTCCTCGATTTCGCAGTGAGAAAAACCATGGCTGATACCAGGTATAAAAAGGGGCATCTTGACCCCATCCCTGCTATGGACTATTTCCATGCGCTCCAGCAATGGCCAGAAAACACCAGAGAAAAAATCATGACAAGCTTACTAGCCTACTTCTTCGTTTTTACCCCGCGGGTTAAAGACACTTACAAGTTACTGATGCATGTTGAACCAATGATTCAACATCCTGAACTCAAAAAACTCATGTATAAATTTCAGGAAGCATATCTCCAAGGTACGACGGTACCTGATTTTTCACTTACCAATACCAAAGGCGAAAAATTGTCGATCAGGGATTTTCAAGATAAGGTTGTGGTCATAGATTTTTGGTTCACCGGTTGCAAAGCTTGTATTACCATGTCGAGATTATTAAAACAAATCAAAGATAAAATGGGTGAGCAAGAGGATATTGTTTTTATGAGTATTTCCGTAGATGAAAAAAAGGATGTTTGGTTGCAAAGTGTAGCACAAGGTATCTATACTCACCCGGAT
>JACVCQ010000378.1 GCA_016741945.1 Chitinophagaceae bacterium | reverse complement strand
TTAATATTAATAGTGGCACATTTAATATTCCCGGTGTTAAGAAAACAGGTGAGGTTTTTAGTAGAGAATTAAAAAAAGCCGGTTTACACACTGAATGGGTACAATTGCCTGATTCATTAAAAAGAGCCGGACACCTTGTTGCCTCGAGAAAAGGAAACAAAGGAAAAAAGATCATTATTATTGGTCATCTGGATACCGTTTTTGAACCGGATATGCCTTTTACACCCTATACTAAAATCAATGACTCAACGGCCACTGGTCAGGGTGTGAATGATATGAAAGGAGGAAAGGTGGTGGTAGTAATGGCATTACAGGCATTGGAATCTTTGGGTTTATTGGAAAATACTTCTATTGTGGTATATTTTACCGGCGATGAAGAAGAGTCAGGTAAACCCACGAGTATTAGTCGTGCCGATTTTATTGAAAGAGCCAAAGCCGCTGATGTAGCACTTGGATTTGAAACGGCACAAGGCATGAATGCAATAGCTATTGGCAGACGTGGTTTTAGTAGTTGGAAATTGGAGGTGACGGCTAAAACGGGACATTCAGCCGGTATTTTTGGTCAAGGTTCGGGTTATGGAGCCATTTATGAATCAGCGCGTATTTTGAATGCATTCCGAGAAAATTTATCCAATGAAAAATACTTAACCTTCAATCCGGGTATCATTGCAGGTGGATCAGAAATGCAATATGACCACAAACAAATAAAAGCAACTGTAATGGGCAAAACGAATATTATTTCGCCTTCAGTGGTTGTAGAAGGGGATCTTCGTTTTCTAACTGAGCAACAAAGAGAAAATGCTCGTAAAAAAATGAGAATAATTGTTTCAAAAGAAAATTTATATGGTACTAAAGCTCAAATTTCATTTACAGATGGAATTCCGGCCATGGAACCTACCCAAGGCAATGATGCTTTAAGATTATGGGTAGATAAGGTTTCGCGAGACATGGGATTAGGGCCAGCTAATGCAGGTGATCCGGGTTCAAGGGGTGCAGGTGATATTTCTTATATAGCAAAATATATTGACTGTATCGATGGCTTGGGTGCTTCGGGTAAAGGGGCTCATGCAGTTGGTGAAACCATCAATCTTAATGATTTACCGCTTTTAATACAACGTGCTGCAATATTAATTTATCGTCTTACACAAGCTCAAAAATGATCTATGGAAAAGAAATGGATATTTATTTGTTTGCTCTTATTGACTTTTACGGGGCATACACAATCAAAAAGAGACTATTATCTGATCAGGGTATACCATTGTAAAAATGATGAACAATTAATCAGAACAGAAACATTTATTGAAAAAGCATGGAAGCCCACTGCGAAAAGATATGGTATTACTAAAATTGGAGTATTCAAACCAATCAATAATGATACCGCAGTTATTAAAAAGTTATACTTGTTAATTCCAACTCCTACAACAGATTACTTTTATCAATTGGAGGATCGTATGATGAGTGATCGAAGATTTCAGGAAGATGGTGCTGAATATATACAGACTAAACATGATCATGCAACTTATGAACGTTTTGAGACCATTGTGTTGCGTTCATTTACTGATATGCCCCATTTAGGTATCCCATCTTTAAAGAATCCAGCTCAATTGCGGGTATATGAATTGAGAAGCTATGAATCAGCTTCAGAAAAAATCTATCGGAAGAAAGTTGAGATGTTCAATAAAGGAGGTGAGATCAAACTATTCAAGCGATTAAATTTTAATGCTATTTTTTATGGCGAAGTATTGAGTGGTCCTCGTATGCCTAACCTAATGTATATGACAAGTTTTGAAAATATAAATGACCGCAATGAACATTGGAAAAGTTTTATTGCAGATTCGGAATGGAAAAAACTATCAAGTATGCCTGAATATCAAAATACAGTTAGTAAAATTGATATTGTGTTTTTAGCGCCTACGCATTATTCTGATTTGTAAAAGAGATAGCCTGATAGTTCTATATCAGGCTATCTGCTAATTTTATTGACAGCTATTGTATTGCTCCACTAATTTTACAATCTGCGTATAATCAAGTTGACCAGATTGAATACTTGCTACAACAGAAGAACAGTCTTTACTTAATCCTGTCATTACATCGTTGAAATTCTTCTTGGGTACCCAGTTTAGTTTAGAATCAGATTTTAACTGAAAGTAATAATCTCCTACTTTGCCCTCAGCAGTAGATAGGGTTACCATTTCAGCACCGTTGTATAAAAGTTTACCACTATTATCAGTAACACGGATATATAGTATGGCTTTATTACCGGTTGTAACAACCTTGTAAAAATCGTTGGCGTAAGAAACGTATCTAATTCCATTGATAGAAAATTCTGATAAATCAGCTGGTGAATACAATTTCTTATTACCGGAAGCATTGGTAAAAAGAATATTCCCCTTTTTCTGTAACTGGTCTTTAATATCTCCTGCCAGTACTTCATTAGAAGCAGTGATGATTGATCCTTTGGTATCTGTTTGTGCAGATATCAGTAATGGTAATAAGCCAAATAGTAAGGAGATGTAAACGGATGCTTTTTTCATGGTTTTGATTTTAGTTTATTAATTACTTACTAATAAGTAAGTTTTGAGTATAAAAAATTTTATCCTTTGAGTTGACGAATGATCGCACGCTTTATTGTGTCATAATCTTTTTTTCCGGTGATTCGAGCCAATTGAACTCCTGCCGCAAGATTTGTCATTACGAGCAATGTTTGGGTTTTAGGTGTTTCGCTAAACCGAAATTCACCTGAACGTTTTCCTGCTGCCAGGGTTTCTTCCACCATTTTCAAAACCATTGTCACTAGTTGATGAACTTTTTCTTTCACAGATTCAGGTAAGGTATTATAATCAGACGCAATTGAACCAATGATACAAATGCTATTAGCATCAACCAAAATTGAGTATCTCTCAATGAATTTTTCCATTGCAAATGTTGCACTAGCATTTAACTGTACCAACTGCTTCTTCAACAACTGGTACTGATCAATATATTGATCAAGCACTTCTGCCAGCAAATCTTCCTTGCCTCTAAAATGGTAATGAACTGCCGCATTTTTGATCTGCAATTGTTCCGATA
>JACVCQ010000377.1 GCA_016741945.1 Chitinophagaceae bacterium | reverse complement strand
GGCTGTAGATGTGTACGGCTCATTGCTGACAAAATATTTTAAGACCGGTGAGATTGATATGAATGAAGTTCATCCGTATATCTCTGAAGGATTTGGTGAAGATTTTGTTCCCGGCAATTATGACATGAGTGTAATCGATGAATTTGTACAAGTAACAGATAAAGATGGTGCTGTGATGGCACGTCGAATTGCCAAAGAAGAAGGAATGTTTTGTGGATACAGTGCCGGCAGTTGTTTACAAGGATTGATGCAACTGAAAGCGAGTCTGACCAAAGATGACGTAGTGGTCTGCGTATTCCATGATCATGGCAGCAGATATGTCGGCAAAGTGTATAATGACCAGTGGATGATGGAACGTGGCTTCTTAGATGTGAAAACGTTTAAAGACATCGTGAATGGAAGGGGTGGACAAAAACTCATCACCGTATCCCCTGAACATACAGTTGCAGATGCGGTTGAGTTGATGAAGAAATATGATATCGAACAAATTCCTGTGTTGAAGGATGGTGAATTGAAAGGTTCATTGAGTGAAGGCGGACTGTTCCAAAAAATATTCAGTAATCCGGAATTGAAAGATACCACTGTTGCCAGTGTGATCGAACATCCCTACCCTGTTGTAGATTTCCTCACACCGGTTGAAAAAATTGGTACACTCATCAATAAAGAAAATGGTGCGGTGTTAGCGAAAGATGAAAAAGGAGATTTCCATATCATTACGAAGTATGATGTGATACAGAGTTTGGCGAAATAATTTTTACATCCATAGCGATTAGTTATATCGAATGTCGAATCGAGTTGATCAACGTATTGTGTCACTTGTGCCTTCACAAACAGAACTCCTGTATGACTTAGGCTTGAATGATGAAGTCGTAGGCATCACAAAATTTTGTATCCATCCCAATCATTGGTTCCGAAATAAAACCAGAATTGGTGGTACAAAAGATGTAAAATTCGATCGTGTAAAAGGAGTGTCTCCTACACTCATCATTGCGAATAAAGAAGAGAATGTAAAAGAACAGGTAGAAGCGTTAGCAGCTATCGCACCTGTGTACACTTCAGATATCAGCACATTGGAAGATGCTTATCACATGATACATGAGATCGGCAAAATTACCCACACAAGTTCAAAAGCAGAAGATATCATTGAAGAAATAAAAGCAGGTTTTCGAATGCTTGCGAAAGAACTAGATCAACAAATGCCAAAAACCTGTTTATACCTGATCTGGAAAGAACCCTATATGTCGGTGGGCAAGGATACATTTATTCATGACATGATGTTACGTTGCAAACTTGAGAATGTGATGGTTAATGAATCCAGATATCCATCCATCAACATAGCACAAATCCAACAATTGGCTCCGGAAATCATCTTACTATCATCCGAACCTTATCCGTTTAAAGAAAAACATATTGCGGAATTACAAGCCTATCTTCCGCAAACAAGCATCCTGCTTGTGGATGGAGAAATGTTTAGTTGGTATGGCAGCAGATTACAGCATTCACCCGCCTATTTCTGCGGCTTAAGGGATACAATCAACAGTTCATCCACAAGGTTAAAAAGCTAACGAACGTTTGCGGATTGTAAAGTATCTTGCCGGCGGATTGTTAGCATATGGTTCATGGCTAATAGTCCATAGTAGGGAATCATTAGATATACCGATCTATTGGATGATGAATATTAAAATCAATCAAGAAAAAATAATCAACCATGAAAAAGTACAGAGCCGGGGTATTATTTGGTGAAGAATTAGAAGCATTATACAATGATGCAAAAGATAATCAGTTTGCACTACCAGCGGTGAATACCATTGGTACCAATACGATCAATGCTACATTGGAAACAGCTGCGAAAGTAAATTCTCCGGTAATCATCCAGTTCTCAAATGGTGGTGCACAATTCGTTGCCGGCAAGGGTATGCCGAACGATGCATTGCAAGGAAACATTTCCGGTGGTATTTCCGGTGCTTTACATATTCATAATGTGGCAAAATACTATGGCGTTCCTGTGGTATTGCATACAGATCATGCCGCTAAGAAATGGTTGCCCTGGGTAAGTGGTTTGATTGATGCCGGTGAACAGTTTTATAAAGAGAAAGGTCAACCATTATTCAGTTCTCATATGTTGGATCTTTCTGAAGAACCGATTGAAGAGAATATCCACACATCTGTTGAATTTTATAAGCGCATGGCTCCATTGGGCATGAGCATCGAAATAGAACTAGGTGTAACAGGTGGCGAAGAAGATGGTGTTGACAATAGTGGCATTGAAAACGATAAACTCTATACCCAACCACAACATGTAGCTTATGCTTATACTGAACTTAGCAAAGTAGGCAAGCTGTTTACAGTTGCTGCTGCTTTTGGTAATGTGCATGGGGTATATAGTCCGGGTAACGTAGAACTTCGTCCCGAAATCCTGAACAATAGCCAGCTCTTTATCGAACAGGAACTGAAAACAGGACCAAAGCCTGTATACTTTGTATTCCATGGAGGAAGCGGATCACCACAACACCAAATCCGTGAAGCCATCGGTTATGGCGCCATTAAAATGAATATCGATACGGATCTTCAATGGGCTTTCTGGGAGGGTATCAAAGACTTCTACAAGAAGAATGAAGCCTACCTGCAAGGACAATTGGGCAATCCTGAAGGAGCTGATAAACCCAATAAAAAATTCTACGATCCCCGTGTATGGCTCCGCAAAGCCGAAGAAAACTTCGCAAAACGCCTGGAAGTAGCATTTGAGGATTTGAACTGTATCAATAGAAACGCCTGATAGTCAATAGTGAGTAGTCAGTAGTGAGTGAGATCTTTTACTCACTACTGACTACTCACTACTCACTTTTCCCTATCTTAGCCGCCCAATCTATTGCCCCGTTATGAAAAAAGAACGTGAAGAAGATTTTGAAGCAAATTTAACCGGAGAAGGTCCACAGGGAGATGATGCCAAGCCACGCTGGTTCAAGCGCATACGCAAAGGCATTCTGACTTCTACAGCAGATAAAAAAGAAACACCTGAAGGACTCTGGAACAAATGTCCGGAATGTAATTATATCTGTACAACCACAGAAC
>JACVCQ010000376.1 GCA_016741945.1 Chitinophagaceae bacterium | reverse complement strand
GGGTATCCCTATTCATATGATGGCGGAAGGTAGAAGTGAAGATTTCAAGAAACACTTCTGTGGCTCACATTTTTTTAATCCACCCCGTTACCTCCGTTTACTCGAAATCATTCCAACACCACATACAGATCCGGAGATCATTGATTTCTTAATGCATTACGGTGATCTGTATCTCGGAAAAACAACGGTTCTCTGTAAAGACACACCAGCCTTTATTGCAAACAGAATTGGCGTATTCAGCATCATGAGCATCTTTCATATCATGGACAAGTTGGGTCTGGGTATTGATGAGATTGATGCACTCACCGGTCCCATCATCGGTAGACCTAAATCAGCCACTTTCAGAACAGCTGATGTGGTAGGTATCGATACCTTGGTGAAAGTAGCAAAGGGGGTGGCAGATAATTGTCCGACAGACGAGGCCAAAGCCATTTTCAATATTCCTGCTTGGCTGGAAACATTGGTAACCAATAATTGGTTGGGAGATAAAACCGGACAAGGTTTCTTCAAAAAAATCAAATCGGCAGAAGGGAAAGAAATTCAAACTTTGAACCTGAAGACCATGGAATATGGTCCGCGTAGTAAACCTAAGTTTCAAAGTCTGGAAGCTGCTAAACCTGTGGAAGACCTGAAACAAAGAATTAAAATGTTGTCTGCTGCCGGAGACAAGGCAGGTGAATTCTATCGCGCTTTCCATTTTTCACTGTTTTCTTATATCTCATTTCGTATTCCTGAAATCAGTGATGAAATCTATCGTGTAGATGATGCGATGATGGCGGGCTTTGGATGGGAAATTGGTGCTTTTGAATCATGGGATACTGTGGGCGTAAAAGAAACTGTAGCTGCGATGAAAGCAGCCGGACACACTGTTGCACCATGGATCGATGAAATGCTTGCCGGTGGCGCTACTAGTTTTTATAAAGTGGAGAATGGTCGTAGAATGTTCTATGATCAAAGCTCAAAATCCTATAAAGCTATTCCGGGTGGAGAATCTTTCCTGGTGATGGGTCATCATAAAGACAAAACCGTTTGGAAAAACAGTGCTTGCCGTTTGTATGATCTGGGAGATGGTGTTGCGGGTCTTGAATGGAGCACTAAAATGAACAGTATTGGGGGTGAAGTATTAGAAGGATTGAATAAATCTATTGCTATTGCGGAAGAAAAATTCAAAGGTCTGGTCATTGGCAATGAGGGTCCTAATTTTAGTGCCGGTGCCAATGTGGGAATGATCTTCATGTTGGCCATTGAACAAGAATATGATGAACTGGATATGGCCATACGCATGTTCCAAAATACGATGATGCGTGTTCGCTATTCTTCCGTTCCTGTAGCCATTGCACCACATGGATTGACATTGGGTGGTGGATGTGAAATGAATTTACATGCAGATAAAATTTGCGCTGCTGCAGAAACCTATATCGGATTGGTGGAGCCGGGTGTTGGATTGATTCCCGGTGGTGGTGGTACCAAAGAATTTGTGCTGCGCGCTGCCGATGAAATGCATGAAGATGAGCCGGAAACTATTACATTAAAAAACAGATTCTTATCCATCGCCACTGCGAAAGTGGCCACTTCAGCACAGGAAGCCATGGAAATGGGTATCCTGAGAAAAGGAGCGGATGAAATTGTGATGAATACAGGCAGACGCATCGCTGAAGCCAAAAAATCAGTCATTGAATTGTATGACAGCGGTTATACTACTCCTATTCAACGCAATGATATCAAAGTATTGGGTCGTTCAGCGTTGGGGGCACTGTATGCAGGTATTAATGGCATGTGGCGTGGTGGTTATGCAACAGATCATGATGTAGTTGTAGCCAAGAAATTAGCGTATGTGATGTGTGGTGGTGATCTCAGTGAACCCACAAATGTTACTGAACAATATTTACTGGATCTCGAAAGAGAAGCTTTCTTAAGTCTGTGTGGTGAAAGAAAAACATTGGAGCGTATTCAGAGTGTATTGAAAAGTGGTAGACCGGTGAGGAATTAATACTGACGTGAATACATATCGCACAAGAAAATAAAAGAGAGTTAGTGCCTTTACTAACTCTCTTTTATTTTCAAACGAAAAAAAGTACCGGCATCTTCTGAAGTATCATAGATAATCTCGCCCCCTAAGTCTTGTATGGTTAGTTCCATCGCTTTGTATAAAGAAGTATGATACATGTTCTCAGAATCAGCAAAGAAGGTATGTAACTTTGCAGCTTCTGTTACTTTTGATCGATTTAAAAAATCTACGATTAAAAATAAGTCCCCCGGCGAAATCGATATTTCGATAACTTCCGCTTCATCACTAAGTTCTAACATGTTTTTCAATAAAATCTCTACGACCTCACTCAATATAATTTCAGATGCAACAACCCAATAAGTATGGAGTGGACAGGATAATGAAAGGATGACTTTTTTGTTTTCAATGATTGAACTGCACCTGACAGTAATTTCTTCTATCAGGTAACAGATATCAGATTTTACCAAAACTTTTCCGTGGTGCGGTTGCATGCAGGTAAGCGAGGTTTGTCTTTGTAATTTATCATTATTTCAAATCTCATCACATTAAAATCCTATGTTCATAGACTTTAAACCAATCACTGACCGTTGATACATGTAAAAAACAGATCATCCCAATTCTAGTAAAAAGTCAACATTCTGATTATCTTCGATATGCTTCAACCCTTGGATTATCATTTTTCATCGTTAACAACCGCTTATGCAACCCATTCTCTCCATTCAGGGAGTCTCTAAAAATTATGGCTCCATTCAAGCCCTGAATAGTGTATCCTTCGATGTTCCGCAAGGATGTGTTTTCGGAATTTTAGGTCCGAACGGTAGTGGTAAGACTACCCTACTCAGTATTATTCTGGATATTTTACAAGCCAGATCCGGCACTTACAGCTGGTTTGGAAAACCCGGCTCATCAGCCACCAGAAAACTGATTGGCTCTTTGTTAGAAACGCCCAATTTCTACCATTATCTCTCAGCAGTAGATAACTTAAATATCACACATGCTATCAGTGGCAGAGGTGATGCTGCAGATATCGACAGGGTATTGGAAATCGTAAAACTATCTGCAAGAA
>JACVCQ010000375.1 GCA_016741945.1 Chitinophagaceae bacterium | reverse complement strand
TTTTTTTAAAAATCCAATCCTTTCCTTGAATCGATTTAAAACCTTAGCTGAACTATTTCCTACCATAGTAGGACATGCAGTTAGTGAGCCAAATATAAAAATTGCTTCAGCATGGTTAATTGAACAATGCGGCTGGAAAGGATTTAGAAAAGGAGATGTAGGATGTCATGAAAAGCAACCCTTGGTATTAGTGAACTATGGAAATGCAACAGGTGCCGATATTTTTAAGCTATCAACAGATATTATGCAGTCCGTTTTTGAAAAATTCGGTATCCATTTAGAGAGAGAAGTAAATATTGTTTAAGCACTAAAGAGTAACTTACCTTTACGATATGTTATCATATTAATAAAAAAGCTCCGAACATGTTCGGAGCTTTTTTATTAGAAACATAAACTTGTTCCAGGTAACTTTTATCTTGTTACTTCTTAATAATATTTGAGCTTCATTTCTACTCTTCTATTTAAAGTGCGACCGGCAGCTGTTTTATTGGTAGCAATAGGCTTTGATGAGCCATATCCTTCCGAACTGAGTCTTGAAGCATTGATACCTTTACCAACTAGATAATCATGTACCGCTTTAGCACGATTTTGGCTCAATGGAATATTGATTTTATCAGTACCGGTATTATCAGTATGACCCTCAATATCTAATTTCAAAGCAGCATCTTCATTCAAAATAGTAACTACCTGATCTAAAGCTTTGAATGACTTCGTTTGTAATTTTGCACTACCTGTTACGAAGAAAACATTCTTAGCGCTAGCTGTCACTTTCTTAACTACTTCTTCTTTAATAGCAGGACAACCATTGTTTTCTCTTACACCAGGTACAGTTGGACACTTATCTTCTTCATCATTGATACCATCTTTGTCTGTATCCGGTACTGGACAACCCTGATAACGAGCAACACCAGCTACGGTTGGACATTTATCTTCTTCATCATTGATACCGTCCTTATCTGTGTCAGGTATTGGACAACCGTCGTATTTAGCCAGACCTTTAACAGTTGGACATTTATCATTGTCATCATTGATACCATCACCGTCAGTATCAGGTACTGGGCATCCATCGTATTTAGCAACACCGGCTACAGTTGGACATTTGTCTTTGCTATCAAGAATACCATCACCATCTGTATCTTTTTCAACAGGAGGAGGTGGTGGAGGTGGTGGGGTTACTTTAACAGGCTCTTTTTTGTCTGTGAGTGGAGAAGTCAATCCTAATGAATAGGCTAAATTATTCACTGCTAAATTGGAAACAGCCGATCTATGTACAAATTGTGTATGAAGGAAAGTCTCTTGACCCAAATTGAATTGCAAACCCATACCAATAGGGATATATGCAGCAAAATAAGTAGCTGTATACATAGAAGCGCCAAGACCAAAACTCAAATAAGGCACAACTGTATACTTATCTGTCAATAATTTTACGTTTGCTGCAGCGTCGAGTTCTAGAAGAAACTTGCTATTGGTGGATGGTGTTACTCCTGATTTTGGATAAAAAGGATATCGTACGAATGACCCAGAAAGGGTTCCCTGAAAATCAACGTATTCAGTCAATCCTTGGAAATATTGAACACTCAATCCCGGATCCAATCTCTTGAAAGGAGTCCATTGTCTGTTAGAAATAACAGATGACAACGAACTTCTACTGATAGCATCAGAAGTGTACATGTCTTTCAAAACAAAACTAACCCCTAACGCAGGTCTTTTTTTATAGCTAACCGGAGTGGTCTGAGCGAATGCTACTATTACCAAACAACTGGCTATCAGGGAAAAAAGAAGTTTCTTCATAACAGTTTTTTATTGATTGGCACAAAAATACATGGTGAAACTGATTTTCCGAAAATTATGATAACTTTAAGTTATTCCGAACTTATTCCCATTAATTTTTAGCTATTGGAACAATGGGTTGAACAGAAACTTTAACCAGACCTTTTTGAATGAAATCCAGCTGTTTTGCTGCATTACGGGTCAAATCTATCACTCTACCTCTTTTTTTCATTCGGTTATGCATACGGTCAGTAATGAGCACTATTACGCTTTTGTTATTTCTTAAATTGGTGACCAAAACAAGGGTATTCAGTTTAAAATGATTACTTGCCCCTGTCATACCGGCATTTCTAAAGACTGTACCGGTAGCGGTTTTCTTACCCTCAAATTTTTTACTATAATAGCTGGCTGTTCCTTTAATCAATTTACCCTGAGGTATTAAGGAATCTCCTAATAGATCCAATTCTTTAACTGGAACTGGTATGGTATCTTTATAAAAAGCGATACTATCAACCCCCTGTTTGAGTGATGGAATCGTGTCCCGTACAGAGATGGTGTCTGTCAACAATGCCCCCATCGGCGTTAAAGGCTTTCCGACAGGAAGCAAAAAATACAAAGCGCCGATCAGGTATAAGAATATTTTCATGGTGTTTAATTCTGAGCCGTCACCTTTACACTTGAGTAATATTACTCATCCAGTTCCCTAAATACAAATTAGGATATGCACATACGGTCAGCCCCATTATCCAAACACCATGCCAGAAATGAAAAAACAGTAAACTATTAATTGAATTAAAATAATTCAAATATTTGATAATCAACTATTTAAAAAATGAAATTGAAATAAAATTAAAATTGACTAAATAATAATCCGGCTCACAAAAGCAGCCAATCAGCATTAATCTCTATGCTTATCCGTCTTTTCATGAGAAGTCATATCCGCTCCAGAACGAAGCTGCAACTGCACTTGTAACAGCCATTCCGGACAATCTTGGGCGAAAAGAAAGCTGTTAATACTATCAATAAGACACATCACTGATTTATAATCTGATTCAACAGAGGTTGAAAAAGGACCTACTTCATATTGTAGTCCCGATGCCTTAATAATGGCAATCACTTCATCGATCCAATCATAAGGGTGTTTAGCACCCGGAATAATCGGCACTAATTGCAAAGAGGCACTAATGATATGGCTATGATTATCCATGAACAGGGTTTATATCTACCACTGCATCCAAATTCAATACCCCATGAATATGCGGGAAAACCTCATTAATCGATCCCGCTAACTCGAAAATAACAGGCCTGTCT
>JACVCQ010000374.1 GCA_016741945.1 Chitinophagaceae bacterium | reverse complement strand
ATCAAGACAACAACGATAAAATCATCAGAAGTGTAAATAAACATCTAGACGCAAAAGAAAAAGAAGTGATGGCGGTGTAAATGTCGGATGTCGGATGTCGGATGTCTGATGTCTGATGTCGGATGTCGGATGTCGGATGTCGGATGTCGGATGTCGGATGTCGGATGTCGGATAAGTTTTTTGGATTGCAAAGTTATTGCAATCCTTTTTTGTTTTATATCGAGGCAAATATTTTTTTATCCCTTTACATCTTCTATTTAAAACCTTCTTTTGTATCAGACATCCGACATCAGAAATCCGAAATACCCTCCTAAATCTGATATCTGCCATCTGGGATCCGACATATCAATTTGTTTTCTTATTAACGAGGTACACCCCACAAAGAATAATCCCCAAGCATCCAACTTGAAGTATAGTGATTTGTTCTCCGTCTAGCAATCCCCAGAATACTGCAACAAAAGGAATACCATACGTAACCATGGATGCAAACAATGTACCTGCTCTTTTTACGAGCATATAGAAAATGATGGAAGCAAAAGCGGTTCCCAGCACACCCAAAATAAAAGAAGCACCTGTGGCTTTGATAACAGCAGGTTCAGACAAACTCATTGCTGTATATCCGGTATAGTATAAAATAATGGCAGATGGAATGATCAGAAAAACAAAGGCCAGTGCAGCAATATTCAATGAGCCTACTTCTTTCATATGTCTGCCAACCATGTTTACATTGATACCATAACAAAGTGTAGCTAATAATACGAGTCCGGCATAAGAGATATTTTGAAAGCTTACTTCTTTACCGGCAAACATCAATAAGCATAATCCGATAAACCCAATAACGACACCGGCAATTTTGGTGCTATTTGCTTTTAATTGAAAGAATGAAATACCTACCAATATGGTAAACAAAGGGGTGAGCGCGTTCAAAATGCCTGCTAAAGAACTGTCGATCTGTGTTTCAGCGATACAGAATAAATATGCCGGAAAAAAATTACCCAATAATCCGGATAAGATCACGAGCAACCATTTTTGTTGTGGTATTTGTTTGAGTGCTTTTACTGCAAAAGGAGTAAGGATGAGTCCTGCACTGAGTATGCGTATAGATGCTACTTGATAAGGTGTTAAAATATGCATCCCTTCTTTCATCAGGATGAAAGAACTGCCCCAGATAATAGATAGCACTAAAAATATCCCCCAGTTAATGATCCGTTCTCTCAAGGTATTGTTTTTGTAAAGGTGAGGGATTGCACTGATTAATTGACCATGTTCTGGCTGAATATTCTTTTCTTTCCTATCACGGGTTAGAAAATCTAACTTTAAGAGATAAAACTTCTCTATGATCCAGCTTAGTAAAATCAGTACCCGAGCCTCCAAGAACCTGAATAAGGAAAAGGTCAAAACAAAAACAGCTAAACTGGTGGAAGAACTGGATGAGTTACAAAACCTTTTATTTGCAGAAGGAAAACATTCAGTGCTGATCATTATTCAGGGGATGGATGCCAGTGGGAAAGATGGGGCCATTAGAAATGTATTTGGTAATATGAATCCACAAGGTGTGCAGGTAACATCTTTCAAAGCACCTACTGTATTGGAGTTGTCGCATGATTTTTTATGGCGTATTCACCAACATGCACCGGCCAAAGGCATGATACAAATATTCAATCGATCACATTATGAAGACATACTGATTACTCGCGTACATAAATGGTGTACAGATCAGCAAGCCAAAGAGAGAATGCGTGCGATCAATGATTTTGAATGGTTGTTGAACAAACATAATCATACACATATCCTGAAATTCTACCTACATATTTCACCGGAAGAGCAAAAGCAAAGACTTACCGAAAGAATTCATGATCCGCAAAAACAATGGAAGTACAACGAAAAGGATTTTGAAGAAGCCAAACTCTGGAAGGAATATATGCGGATGTATGAAGACTGTTTTAATCACTGTAATAAAATTCCTTGGATCATTACGCCAGCCGATCAAAATTGGTACAAAGAATATATTATGGCGGAAGCGCTCCATAGATTACTAACCAATCTTAAAATGCAGTATCCGGGATTAAAGAAATAGCCCTTTTATCTTTCAATGATTTTAGGTATTTTCATTACTTACCAAAACAACTCAACCATGGGAATGCTGAAAGAATTTAAAGACTTTGCCATGCGGGGCAATCTGGTAGACATTGCCGTTGCCTTTGTCATGGGTGCTTCATTCGGAAAAATTGTGACTTCTTTTGTTGATGGAATCGTGATGCCTTTGATCGGTATGCTGACCGGCGGGGTAGATTTCAATGACAAAGTATGGGTCTTGAAAGAGGCAGTGGCCGAGGTCAAAGATGCTACCGGCGCAATTGTTACAGAGGCTACGGCAGAAGTATCTGTGAAGTACGGAGCGTTCATTACCAATCTCTTAGACTTCATCATCGTAGCATTTGCTGTATTTCTGGTCATAAAAGCCATCAATAGAATGAAAGGTCCGGCCGAAGCTACAGCCCCCGCCGGTCCATCAGAATCAGAGAAATTATTGGCAGAGATTAGGGATTCGTTGAAGAAAGTTTAGTGGTCAATGGTTCATAGTCGATGGTCCATGATAGGAAGGAATGAGACTAAATGCACACGAAACCATTCTAAAAGAGGATATTGACCCAGCCATCATCTTCTCTACCATGGACTATGGACTATCAGCCATAGACCATGAACCATCAACTAAGTGGATAAATATTACCCCCTTCCGGTCGAAATAAGACTTGAAGGGGTTTTCTTTGCAGCTAAAGTATTGAGTTGTGAATACAGTGAATTATCAAATCAAGTTAGACCAGTTTGAAGGTCCGTTTGACCTGCTTTTATTTTTTATTGAGCGGGATGAACTGGATATCTATAATATTCCCATTACCAAGATTATTCAAGACTTTTTAGATTTTATACATCAGGGAGAGAAATTGAATATTGAACTCAGTAGTGAATTTATTCTGTTTGTGTCTACACTGATGCGTATCAAAGCGCGATTATTATTACCGCGTAAAGAAATAGATGCACAAGGAAATGAGATTGACCCGACTCCGGAATGATTCGATCA
>JACVCQ010000373.1 GCA_016741945.1 Chitinophagaceae bacterium | reverse complement strand
CATGGTATTAGTTACCGGATATCATAAAGATGAACTGAAAGTTGTTACATGGGGCCGAGAAATTATTATGACTATTGATTTTTGGAAAGCTTACGGAGAAGAATCATATGCTGTATTTAGTGAAACATTTATCAAAAATGATAAAACACCTACAGGAGTATCTGTTGATGTACTAAAGAACGATCTTGAGATTTTAAAAAAGAAAAAGCAGGAATAATTTCCTGCTTTTTCTTTGCATACGGACTATATTTATAAGCCCAATCCAACCGCAAAAGCACGAAATCTGACAGGGATGGATCCCATTGCGGTAAATGCTCCCGTTGTAAGGTTTACTGAATAAATATGCGTAGTACTACCCATGGTACCCACTGCATAAGCCATACCGGATCTTCCTCCTATATCGAAACCGTTCATAGACGACAATGAGATACCGATATTCCCAACCTCTACCAGTGTACCATTATTGGGAGGGTCTTGTTTGAATAATTTTGTTCCACTCATGACATACAGTAAAGTGGATGTAGTACCATTAAAATTATTAGTGTAAGCCGCACCTGAAATCTGTGGTGTTCCCGGATTGATATTTCCATCGATTGCAGCAATGGTTCCGTCGTTTGGATTTAAACGGAGATTGAGTCCTGCATCACTCACGAGCCTGATACGATCAACGGTTGGATTAAAATCAAATGCCCAAGCAGTTGCAGTGGAACCCACCATAAATCCACTTCCTACAGCAGCAGCAGCACCTGTTGAGGTATTCAATTTATACAAACGTCCTGTACCTGTAGTCGTTACTGTGAAAGCAAATAACTCTCCGGTGGCAGGACGAAAATCTATTCCTTCCACTGTTTCGCCAGTACCTAAACCAGTAAGGGGTTTACTAATCATCATCTGAGGTCTGGATGGATCAAAAATGTGTAGGGTATTCATCTCGTCAACACCATAAGCAACAGGAGGCGTAGGGATGGCAATATCTATCAGGTTGGCAGCTATTTCATTGATGTATGTTGCATTGCCAGACATTAAATTAATTGTATACAATCTTGTTTTACCTGCTTGTGTAAAAGTAGCCAGTGAAACAATATTATCTGGACTGATATCAAAGCCACCTTTACCCACAAAATCAATTCCAAGACTACCTACTTCTGCAAGGGTTCCGTCATTGGGGGGATTTTGTTTGTATAATTTTTTTTGCGAAACATCAATATTAAACAACTCGGTTGTAGTTACGCCCGCTCTGCTATTCGTATAAGCGATAGAAGTAATGGCCGGATTTGTTCCTCCATTAATATTTCCATCCGTTGCAACGGATGCTCCTGTTTCAGGGTGTAAACGAAGATTTTGTCCTGCATGTGTCACCAATCTGATTCGATCAACGGTTGGATTGAAGTCGATATTTGCGATTTGCGAATTCAATACAGGTGTAAAGCCTGAACCAATAGGTCGGGCAACACCATCTGTTAAACTGATAATATATAATCTACTATTCGACGCCAATGCATATAATTGTGCAGTGGCAGGTCTGAAATCAATGCTTATCATTTTTTCTCCGGAAGGAATACCAGATATGGTCAGTGTATTTTCTACAGTGCCTGGTGCTTTTGCATTGTAACGATTCAACTTACCATCATCCGTAAGTCCAAAAAATACAATATCCGGACACGTTGAAGTGGTAAAAACAGGAGGTTCAGGAATGCCGTCTGAATCTCCTAAGTCTTTGACGCAACTTGATAGCAATAAGCCCATCATAGATGCCAGGAATAATTGATAGAAGCTTGGGTGTTTAAAACATATTCTGTTCATAGTGTTCAATGTTTCAATGAACTCCTATAAACGAGAATTTTTTTTGAGTGGTTTGTCTGCCAAATAAAAAAGCCGGCATTGCCGGCTTTTCTAAAAAAAATGATAGGGATCAAAAGCCTTTTTTTGCAACACCGTCAGCAATAGCTGCTAATGCCTTTGCTTCACTTAGGATAGCAGCCATTTTGTTACCTTTTCCATCATGCCCTGCAGCCATATAACCGCCACGAGCTGTTTTGGTGATCACTGCATCCTGCATAGGAACGTTCTTTTCCTTTGTCTTCAAACAGTATGCCTTAATCATTTTTGAAGTGTCCATTTTCTTAGAATTTAATGTGGTTAGTAAATAAACAACGGGTTATGTTACCACAACTTACTGTTTTTTACCGAAAATCAAAAGGGAAGAAGAAAATAGTAATCCACAGGGAGGGAAGGATGTGAAAAGTGAAAGGTGAAAAGTCAAAAGATGTATTTCACCTTTCACTTTTCACCTTTCACTTTTTGCCATGGACTATAAACCATAAGCTATTAACCATACGCCATACTACACGTCAATCTTCGCATATTTCGCATGGCTTTCAATGAATTCGCGGCGTGGTGCTACATCATCGCCCATGAGCATACTGAATATTCTGTCGGCTTCAGCAGCACTTTCAATGGTTACTTGTTTGAGTGTTCTGCGGGCCGGATCCATCGTAGTTTCCCACAATTGGTCTGCATTCATTTCACCCAAACCTTTGTATCGTTGAACCGTTACACTGTCATCTTTTCCACCCCCTATTTTCTCGATCCACATTTTTCTTTGCTCTTCGTTGTAAGCATATTGCTGTTCTTTTCCTTTTTTCACGAGATACAATGGTGGTTGTGCAATGTATACATAGCCTTGTTCCACCATTTCTTTCATGTAACGGAAAATGAAGGTGAGAATCAGTGTAGCGATATGTGATCCATCCACATCGGCATCCGTCATAATGATGAGTTTGTGGTAACGCAATTTTGTAATATTCAACGCTTTCGGATCTTCAGGTGTTCCTACTGTTACTCCTAATGCTGTGTACATATTTCTGATCTCTTCATTCTCATAGATCTTATGCTCCATGGCTTTCTCTACGTTCAGAATTTTACCACGTAATGGTAGAATGGCCTGATAACTTCTATCACGCCCTTGTTTGGCGGTTCCACCTGCTGAGTCACCCTCAACGAGGTATAATTCACATTTCTTAGGATCACGCTCACTACAATCTGCAAGTTTGCCGGGAAGTCCGCCACCACTTAGTACAGTCTTACGCTGTACCATAT
>JACVCQ010000372.1 GCA_016741945.1 Chitinophagaceae bacterium | reverse complement strand
AAATTACTTTAGATGATAAAGTCAGCAAATATCTCCCAATATTCAGCAAGTATTCAAAAGGATATATTACTATTAAAGATTGTTTATCGCATTTAACAGGAATAGAATCTGATCCTATTCGTAATCTGAAAGAGATGTTGAATCGTAAAAAGTATTCAAACTTAGAAGAAGAAATCAATGATTTTGCCTCTACCAGAGAAATCATTGCCAATCCCGGTTTAGAATTCAGGTATAGTAATATAGGTTTAAACATCGCTGCTAAAATTCTTGAAATTGTAACCAAAAGAAGCTTTGAACAAATTATGGCGGAAAAAATCACACGTCCTTTACAAATGCGTAATACAAGCTTTGCCAGTTTTAATGCTGTCAACCCATCTGGTGGTGCACAATCGAGTGCTGGAGACTACATGACTTTTCTGGCTATGATTTTGAATAAAGGTGTACATAATGGGAAACGTATTTTAAGTGAGAAGGCTATTGAGCAAATGGAAACAGCGTATACTACTTCTGATATGATCAAATATGCACCTAAAGCTGCCGAGGGTTTTCAGTATGGCTTGGGTCAATGGATCATGAAAACAGATGAAAATGGAAAAGCAACTTCTATAACTTCTCCGGGTCTATTTGGTACATGGCCAATGATAGATCGGTGTAGAGGTTATGCATGTATATTTTTTACTAAGGGAACACTCGGAGAAGAGAAAAAACAATTGTATCTTACTATGAAAGATATTATTGATGAAATTCTTCCTTCCACTTGCAAATAATCTGTTCTATGTATGAAAACAAACGAGAACCACTTGCATCTAAACCCCTTTTCTTTAAAAGAGTGGTTAAGAATTTGGCGTTTGCATTGAGTGTACTGTTTATTTGTTTATTGATAGGCGTTTTAGGTTACCATTATACAGCTAATATTGAATGGTTGGATGCTTTTCATAATGCAGCCATGATCTTATCGGGTATGGGACCTGTAGTTGAAATCAAAACAGTGAGTGGCAAATGGTTCTCTTCATTTTACGCAATCTTTAGTGGTGTTGCATTTATTACAAATATTGGAATCGTACTGGCACCTTTAGCACATAGATTTTTTCATATTCTACATTTAGAAGAAGATTTTTAGATTTCATGGGAATTGATCCCATACAATCTAAAAAATTACTCAAGATACCTTACTGTTCTTGTCATTCTACCTTCCGAATTGATTCCTTCCAATACAACCAATAATTTTTTAGAGAAATCATTATTATGGAATTCAACCCTAAAACGGGGCGTTTTTTTATTGGTAAGAATATAGGGATTCCAATAGAGCGTAGTTCGGGTATCAGCTTCATACGTAGGTTCTTTAGTATAAACAGGATTATAAAACTCTTTAAATTTGGAATAGCCTGCAAGAATCGTATTTTCCATTCCCTTTTTATTTGGATCATTTCGCTGGACATCCCCACCTTTCTTTGTGTAAATTGCGATTGCTCCATCAGCACCACCACCACCGGATCCAAAAAAAGGCGGACGCATCACTTTAATGTATGCGATATCAGTAATAGGTATACTTTGTACCATATCTACATTCGTGATCATTTCATTTAGGTACAAAGATGGTGTTCCGCCTCGCCAACTCATAGACATTTGAGATCCACTACCTGAAATCTGTAAGCCTGCAACCTTACCCTGTAAATAAGTAAGTACATTCAATGCACCAGGCATATTATCGTTGATTAAATCAAAGCTGTAAGCATCTCCTCCAGAGAAAAGTCCACTTGCATATTTTTCATCCAATACTTGTTTAGGGTCTTTTACCTTTGCTTTTACCACTACTTCTTGTAAAGTAGCCGTTGCCATGCTTCTACGTAGTTTTTCTTGTTCTTGAAGGAATAAATTCATCCTCACTAACCCAATGCTATCAGACCAGACTTGGAATACAGGTACTTGTTCCATACGGATGGTACTACCCGGTTCTTTCTTTAATAATCCATTTCCTAATTGAACTTGTCCAACAAAGCCAGTTTTATTTTTATCATTAAAATTGTAGTAAACGCGTGCTGTATCAAAAAAAATAGGTAGTGGCTCATCAAAAGAACCATCTCTTTGAATAGGAATAAAGTATACATTGGAACTACTATCTTTTCCTTTGATAATAACATTTAATAATTCAGGACCAGCAACTCTTCCAGATTCCATGCCATACACTTTTCCTTTGAGCTTAAGGAAATCTGTTTCAGGTGAGTATTTCAGCAAGGGTTGAGTGGCTGCCTTTATTTTATCCCAATCAAAACGTCTCCAGCCATTCGTAAGCATTACAAGATCCAATCTTGCAGTGATACTATCTGCATCACTTTTTAAATAATAAGCAGGATTATGAATATAACCTCTTAATTGATGACTGATAAGGAAATCAGAGAAAATAGTATGCTGTTCGTCACCAGCTAATTCAGCATCAGTTATTGAAATAGACATATTGGCTGCAGCTGTATCAGAGACCAATATTTCTAATATATTTTTACCTCGTTTTTCAAGGCTTATGATTCCTGGATTAATTTTGGAATTAAATTCATGCATTCGATTATGTACAAATAAAATTCTTTCTTCTAATGGTACCCAAGCATTAGAAAATAATGAGAGCTGAAGAATACCAGTTTGTAGTTCGTCTATCGGGACAGCAGTATTAATAACCGTTTTAGTGGTCATATTTAATCTTACCTTGTAAATAGGACGCTCATTCATATGCACCAGCAAATAAAGCTGTTGCATGTTTTCAGGAACATTGGGTGTTCTCTCAACCAATATCAATGCTTTATCATTGGTTCCTGATATGCTCAATGATAATCCTTCCTTTTGTATCGTTGTTAAAGCTGTTGACCCCTTCATGCCGTTTTCGTCTATCCAATCGACCCTGTATTGCTCTCCCGGCAATGGTTTCAGAAAGAAGAAGCCCATACCATCATGTTTTACACGCAGCGTATCCAGTACTTGGTTTTTAGCATTCAGTAACAATGCTTTTACCATTACAGGTCTACCATTCTGATCGGAGGATTTAAACGCTATTTTTTCATCCAATCCTTGTACTAGATTGCCTCCTTCCGGAAATAACTCAAGCCTAGTTT
>JACVCQ010000371.1 GCA_016741945.1 Chitinophagaceae bacterium | reverse complement strand
CACCCCTACTGTTTGTGTACCATCATAAGTGGTGATTGCACCTGATATTACATAATCTGCATCATCATTATTAACACGGGTTAATTTTGTTTGATTGGTGATCTTTTGCTGTAGCTTATCATTCAACTTCGGACTTAATTGTGGATTGATGTAACGCGCTTTGTTTTCAATAAAACCCAGTTTAATAGTTTTGTAGCGCGGGTCAATTATAGCATCATTAAAGCTATACTTTACTTTGCATGCTGAAAAACAAAGAATCATCAAGATGACGAAAGTACTATAGCCGTATTTATGCAAGTTGAACTTCATAATATCAAATTATTCTTCAATATCGTATTCTTTTAATTTACGATACAATGTTCTTTCACTAATACCCAAATCAAGTGAAGCATCTCTTCTTTTTCCTTTGTGTTTTTTCAAGGCTTTCAAAATGAGTTCCTTCTCCTTGTCCATAATATTCAACGATTCTTCTACTTCTTCATGATGATGGATATCATCTTCGTGTAAAATCACCGGTTGTGAACCCATATTTCCGGGTAAAACTGCGGTGTGAGTCGGAGCCGGATTGTTCAGAACAGGGGAGAGGTCTCCATTGGTATGAAAATCCTGCATCAGTGAATCTCTGGTATAATTAGCTGCATTCCCTGCCAAAGAGGGATTCTGCAGTATTTCCAGGAACATTTTCTTCAACTCAGTCACATCTTTTTTCATGTCAAAGAAAAGTTTGTATAAAATTTCACGCTCATTCGCAAACTCCGCGGAGCTACTGCCTGACTGTCCGGCCAATACCGGCATTCTCCTGTTTTTATTTTGATCCGGTAGAAACTGCTGTAAAGTGGTAGCTGTAATATTATTTGTTGAACTCAATACCGAAATCTGTTCTGCAATATTCTTTAATTCACGGACGTTACCTTGCCAAGGATGGTGAATTAACAGGTTTTTAGCGTCATCATCCAATTGAATGGGCTGTGTTTTGTAACGTTCAGCAAAATCCACAGCGAATTTTCGAAACAGTAATAACACATCTTCTTTTCGATCGCGCAGTGCAGGAACACGAATAGGCACAGTGCTTAAGCGATAATACAAGTCTTCACGGAATCTTCCTTTTTGTGTAAACTCTAGTAATTCCCTGTTGGTAGCTGCAATTACACGAACATCGGTTTTTTGCACTTTAGAAGAACCTACACGAATAAATTCTCCAGTTTCCAATACACGCAATAATCTGGCTTGTGTGCCCAATGGCATTTCACCAATCTCATCTAAGAATATTGTACCGCCGCTTACTGTTTCAAAATAACCTTTTCTGCTATCTACAGCTCCTGTAAATGCCCCCTTTTCATGTCCAAATAATTCTGAGTCAATTGTGCCTTCAGGAATGGCCCCGCAGTTCACTGCAATAAATGGATTATGCTTTCGAGATGATAAAGAATGAATGATTTGTGAAAATACTTCTTTACCAACACCACTTTCTCCCACAATCAATACCGTTAAATCAGTAGCTGCTACTTGTACAGCAGTGTTCAACGCATGATTCAATGAAGGTGAATTACCGATAATGCCAAACCTGTTTTTTATACTTTGAAGATCCATAGCGTTAATTTGTTGATCTCGGATGTCAGATATCTGATGTAGAGATTCGTTTTATACATTTCATTCTTCACACTTTCAATATTCATTATTCATCATTATAATTCCCTTTCTCCGCGCAATGTTGTCTTTGTACAATCAGTTACTTTTACCATTACATATGTTCCTTTCAAATCTTCAGTCAAATCTTTTTTAGGGAAAACGATCACCTTATTCTGGCTGCTTCTACCCATCCATGCTGCATCGCTTTTGCGACTATTGCCTTCCACCAATACTTTGAAAATTTTCCCCAGATCATTCAAATTACTTTGACGTGATAACTCTCCTTGTAAGTCTACAATCTCTTGTAATCTTCTCTTTTTTACTGCTTCAGGTATATCATCTTTATATCTCCTTGCTGCCAATGTTCCAGGTCTTTCACTATAAAAGAACATATAGCTCATATCATATCCGCTGTATTGCATGATGCTTAATGTCTCCTGATGATCTTCTTCTGTTTCCGTACAAAAACCGGCGATAATATCTGAACTAATACCACAATCGGGAAGCAGTTCTTTGATACGATCTACTTTCGCCATATACCATTCTCGGGTATACGTTCTATTCATCAATTGTAACATCCTTGAACTACCACTTTGAACCGGTAAGTGTATGTACTTACAGATATTTTCATATTTTGCCATTGTGTATAGTACTTCATCTGTAATATCTTTTGGATGTGAAGTACTGAAGCGAACACGAAGGTCAGGACTGATCGATGCAACTTTTTCAAGTAGAGATGCAAATGTTACGGTTTCATCTTTTTGCTCATCAACCCAATAGTAACTGTCTACATTTTGCCCTAATAAAGTCACTTCTTTATATCCTTTCTCACATAGTTCTTGTACTTCTTTAATAATAGAATATGCATCTCGGCTTCTTTCTCTTCCTCTTGTAAAAGGCACTACACAAAAGCTACACATATTATTACAGCCACGCATAATAGATACAAAAGCACTGATGCCATTGGTATCTAAACGGATAGGAGCAATATCACCGTAAGTTTCATCTCTGCTGAGTAAAACATTTACGGCTTTTTGTCCTGACTCTGCCTCTTCAATCAGCGCCGGTAAACTTCTGTATGCATCCGGGCCGACTACGATATCCACTAATTTTTCCTGTTCGAGTAGCTGCGCTTTTAATCGCTCGGCCATGCAGCCTAACATCCCAATTAACATTCCGGGAGTACGCTCTTTGATCTTACGAAACTCTGTAAGTCTTTTACGTACGGTTTGTTCTGCCTTTTCACGAATCGAACAAGTATTTAATAAAATCAATTGGGCTTCCTCTAAGTTGCTGGTAGCGCCAAAACCAGCATCATTTAAAATAGCGGCCACCACTTCACTGTCGGCAAAATTCATTGCACAGCCATAACTCTCAATATAAAAGTGTTTTTTATACTGATTCGGATCGTTTTGAAAAGGCTGAAATGCTTCTCCCTGTCGGGCTTCATCATGCACTTTATCTGTAGTAAGAATTGAATT
>JACVCQ010000370.1 GCA_016741945.1 Chitinophagaceae bacterium | reverse complement strand
GAGGTCAACCTTCAGCCCATGTATAAGCTGATTGTGGGTAAGCCCGGTAGTTCTTATACGTTTGCGATCGCTGAGCGGATTGGATTACCACAACATCTTATCAATAGAGCGCGTAAACTAGTAGAAGAAGATCATTTTAAACTGGACAGACTATTAAATAGAACTGAGCAAGATCTGCAGCAATTGGAACAAGAAAAAAAGCAATTGCATAAACTACTGAGAGAAAATGATCGATTGAAAAAAGAAATGGAAGTGGTGATGGATAAAGAGCGTCACCGTCAACAAGTAGAATTGTTGAAACAGCAGAATCGGATAACAGAAGATCGGTTGCTGTATTTGAAAGATATGGAGCGGAAGTTGAAGCAGATTGTATTGGATTGGAAAAAATCAGAGAATAAACAGGAAGTCATTAAGAATTTACAAAATCTTTTATTCAAACAAAAGGAAACAATTGTTGTCAATAAGCTCGCTAAAAAAGTGGATCAAAAATACAAGGAGCTCAACCAGCAGATTGTGATTGGTTCATTGGTGAAATTGAAGAAGAATTACCAAGTAGGAGAGGTGAAAGAGATCAGAGGAAAAAAAGCGATTGTACAGATTGGCTTACTTCCCATGCATGTTGATTTACTAGACCTGATCGCGGTAGAAAAAGTTGCCGAACCGGAATCTAAATAGTGAGGAGTGAGTAGTCAATAGTGAGCAAAAATAGAACTCACTATTGACTATTGACTACTCACTATCCTTTCTTGTACACTGCTTTTGTACTCATTTCTCCTTGGGGAGTAGTAATCGATGAATACTGAGTAAGAGTTTTACCATCAGTACTGATTTCCCATTTTTCATTACCAGTCAATTCCAGGCTTTGTCCTTGGAATTCCAACAGCAATTTGACATCAATTTTAAAACGCTGCTCACCATCCCAATTTAAGGTAGAGATTTTCTTACTGTTCATGATCCCCGTGTTTTGAGATTCTTTACCCACTAGATGTGTTTCAGTAATTTCATAATTACTACCATCAAAACCGGAACCGCTTACCGTCATTTTAATGGCTTCATCAGACTGTTCAATTACAACTTTACTGTAAGCACCTCTTGCCCCAAATTGTCCGAGTTCACTGGCACTTTCATCCAGATTCCAAGTGCCTGAGAAATTAGCAGCTTTATAGGAAAAAGAGAATAGAAGGGAAAGACTTAAAAAAGCAGTGGCGTACAGGAAAAATTTACGAGTCATAATGCTAAGTTTTGAATAAATATAATAAAATAAGATCTTATGTGATATTATCATTTGTGCCCCTGCTTTTATCTACCAGCAATAAGTCTAACTACTTACTAACGAATGTTTTTTGTGTATAGTTTCGAATATATTTTGGTAGAAATATTTCAACCCTTACTTTTGCGCCGGAGAGATGGCAGAGCGGTCGAATGCGGCGGTCTTGAAAACCGTTGACTGTCAAAGGTCCGGGGGTTCGAATCCCTCTCTCTCCGCCTCCGCCCACCACAGCTTTAGCGACGGTGGGCTTTTATTTTATTATACACTCCCAATCTCTGGTGGGCTTCAGCGGACGAGTCCAATTTAATTTTTTACGAGTGCTTGTCCACCACAGCTTTAGCGACGGTGGGCTTTTATTTTATTATACACTCCCAATCTCTGGTGGGCTTCAGTGGACGAGTCCTTTTTAATTTTTGATTTAGGATTAGTGGGCATGCCCACCGAAGCCTTGCGAAGGTGGGGGCTGCTAAATTAATTACCTTTTCTACATCGAGGTATAAACATTAAAATTCCAAAATCAGGTATAAATACGCATTGTCAACTTCTGTTTAACAGTAAATCTTTGTAATAAAAAATGCAATACGTTTACATTCTTCTCTGTAATAATGGACAGACTTATGTTGGATGCACGAAAGATCTGAAAGAAAGATTCAATCGTCATAATAAAGGATGTGTTCCATCAACAAAGTCATATTTACCTGTAAAACTTCTATTCTATTGTGCTTTTACTGATAAAATCAAGGCATTTCATTTTGAGAAATATTTAAAGTCAGGATCTGGAAGAGCGTTTATGAATAAGCGTCTTTATTAGTTGGCTTACTGATTCTTCTTCCTACTCGTGAGTTGTAATTTATGATTAACTTTCCCTTGTATAAGTATTCATTATAAAAGTAAAATAACTACATGCAGATTTTCCTTGTACTTCTCCTCATTATTATTGGTCTTACTATACTGACATCTGTATGCAAAATATCTCCATTCATCTCTTTTTTAATCATAGCCATTGTAGCAGGGTTGCTTTTTGGAATGCCTTTACTAAGTATCGCAAAATCTTTACAGAAAGGGGTGGGAGAGATGTTAGGCTCCATCATTATTACATTGGCATCAGGAGCCATGATTGGTAAACTGGTTGCCAAAAGTGGTGCAGCCAATGTCATTGCAGAGAAAGTCATTACCATTTGTGGGCGAAAATATTTGTCTTGGGGTATGATGTTGACCGGACTCATCATTGGCATTCCCTTATTTTACAATGTTGGATTCGTATTGGTGATCCCCATTATATTCAGCTTGGTGTATCAATACAAGCTTCCTGTTATACCGGTTGCTATCCCGATTCTAGCTGCACTTTCGGTAGCCCATAGTTTGTTACCCCCGCATCCATCCCCGGCTGCATTAATTGGTATTTTTAATGCCAGCATTTCTACTACTTTTTTTTATGGAATCATTGTTGCTATTCCTGCAGTGATTTTAGCCGGACCTATTTTTTCTAAGTCATTAACACGAATCAAACCCGCTTCATCGCAATTAGATTTTCCAGAATCTGTTCCGGTAGCCAACTCACCATCATTAGGTATCAGTATTGCATCTGCCTTAATGCCTATTTTTTTATTACTGATAACAATTATGATATCGATTATTTTCAAGGGAAATACTACCGTTGAAAAACTATACGACTTCATCAATGAACCATCTATTTTGATGTTGGTGTCCTTACTCATTGTCACCATACTCCTGGGTAAAAAACAGGGGATGTCTATACAGAATGTTATGACTACTTATGATCAGGGAATCCGGGAAATTGCTACGATCATCTTAATCATAGGGGCTTCAGGTGGATTGAAACAAATA